>NZ_JASJOU010000009.1:300000-385974 GCF_030068605.1 Xanthocytophaga agilis | reverse complement strand
GTACACGGCCTTCATTCCACTCGCCTATAGGCTTTGCAGCTTTATCTTTGGCTGTGATCAGATCATACAAGGAACCAACTGTACGATTGCCATCTCGGCCTTTTTTAGCATCCGGATGTTTATCGTCGTCCAGTACCTGAAACTCAAGTCCAAAAGCAGACCCTTTGGGTTTAGGTTGTTGTTCTACTACAAAATATTTAACACCACTATTGGCACTGTCTGTTAATTTAAATTCAAAACGAAGGTCAAAATTGGTATACTCATCATTTGTCACAATGTCCCCTCCATGTTGGGACTCTGCTCCATCTGATGCTTCCACAGTGAGTGTCCCATCTTTTACTGTCCAGCCTTTTTCTGGAAATGTTGTCATATAAGCTCCGCGCCAGCCATTCGTTGTTTTTCCGTCAAACAATAATTTCCATCCTTCTTTGGTTTCCTGTTCTGTTAGCTGATTAAAAGAATCGTTGGAGGCCGTGGTCGTTTGTGTTACTGTATCAGCAGCTGCCTGTGTTGTATCTTCTTCCTTTTTTTCATTAGAAGAACAGGAAAACATGCTGATAACACTCAATGAGAATACAGTGATTTTAATGCCGTTGATAAGATACATAGTGAATTAGGGAGTATAGCGTATATTAAAACTGAGCACCTACTTTTGATTGCAGATACTCTTTACTGATTTTGTTGCATTGCAATGCTGTTCGGGAGGGATCAGGTACTGAATCTAGTTCTATCACAGCCCATCCTTTGAACTTAATATCATTCAATGTTGAGAAAAAGGCTGGCAGATCCATATTTCCCTGGCCTAATTCTACAAACTGATACGATTTGGGATCGTCTGTATGATTCGGATTAGGACGCTTTACATCTTTAATATGTAGAGTGTGTAAGATACTTTTATAGTCACGGGCTGCTTTAGCCGGATCTCCGCCTCCTTGCCAGTAATGGGCAATGTCTAACAGGAATTTGATATACTTGGGATTGGTATTTTGAAGAATAATATCTACTTCTTGAGGTGTTTCTCCTAACTGGTGCATGTGATTATGATACACAGCTTGTATACCTTCATCTGCTGCCCGTTTACCTACTTCATTCAAAAGCTGAGCATATCGCTTGAGTTGCTCAGTAGTTGGCTGGCGATCTTTAGGACGGGAGCTGTTGGTAAGCTGGATCGCATGACCTCCCAAAGCTTTTACAAAACGGGCATGATTCACATGCATCTCCAACTGGCTTTTCTCTACTGCCGGATCTATATCTACGTTGCCACTTGAAAACATGGCTAGCTGGAGTTTGTGCTGTGTCAACAGTGCTTTTAGTTCGTCAACCTTATCTTTATACTCTTTGTATGAATTGGCTCGTATCTGAATTCCTGTAAGCCCCAATGAAGAAATATCCTGAATAGCTTGTTTATCGTTTCCATTCCAGGTAATGGCTGAGCAGGCAAATGAATACAAAGGTTTGGGTGCTGCAAGCAGGGACGGCGATATAGCACCTACTGCGGTGTATAGTCCTGCCTGTTTCAGAAAATTTCTACGGGAAATAGATTGAAGTGTCATGGGTAATGAAGGGTATGAATTAAATAAACTTAGACTATGAAAGATTCTAAAAAATATACTGTATAGTGAATTACTACCTTTTGTCTCTTAGTGCATGATTTGCTGGTAAAAGAATAGTTTTAACGGTTTTCACCTTTATCCATAGTATGTAGTCTGTTTTGCTACATTTTTACCAAACCTTTGATTTCGCTAAATGAGAAAAACAGGTGTATTGGACAATTGAATACTAAAAATTGCAATTATCCTGTAAACAACAAATGATTTATTAAAATTATTATTTTTTATTGGATAAATAGCGGAGTTTCAGAGTGTAATTTTATAAGGAGCCAGTTATATAAAAAAACAACGCCCTCTTCCAGATGAAAAGGGCGTTGTCTATATGTTATTCTACGTTGTTATTTCATATTATCGTAAAATTCCCTCAGTTTGGGACTAGTCTCTTTCGAACGAATATCATTGCGTATTTCCTTTACACCTTCAACTTCTTCAAACAATCCCAATGTTTGATAGGCATTAAAGCGTACAAATTCATTGCTGGAGTTACGGGCAATGTTTTCCAGATAGCTGATACCTTTTTTCTGAACATCTCTAGATTGTTTTTGCAGATAGTCTCCATATAGTTGGGTGAATGGATACAGGAAGTTCATATCTGTACGATTGAATTTCTCTGTAAACCAATCAAATAGTTCCGGATTGCCTGTTTGTGAGTAATAAGATGCCAGAGCCAATACAATGTCATTGTTGGTATACTTCCTGAAACTAGCCAGTTGTTGCTCAGCATCAGCAGGTTGGGTGCGCAGATAGCCAATAAGGGCTGTGGCTACTACATAATAGGATTTGTCGGCAAGTGCCTGGCGGAATACATCCTGGTATTTATCTGCCTGCCATTTGATTAGCTTGCCCAAGGCTTCTGCACGAACATACGAACGGGTGTCCTGTATTGCAATCTTTTTAGCCAGCGTCTCAAAATCAGGGCTGACTTCTGACGGAATGTTTCGCACTGCCATTTGGCGGATTACCCATGATTTGTCGTTTAGGGCATCTTTGGCTAATTGTTGTATAGCCTGACTTCTGCTACTCAGAGCAGGGGTTTTGGATTTTGTTTCAGCATCCTCTTCTTCCTCGTCTGTCAGGATTTTAAACAATTCATTGAATGATTCATACCGAGCCAGAAACTTGTCTGAATGATAATACTGATATACCAGTTCACTTTCTGATTTAGGATGAGTAACCTGAGCTGCTAGAAGTTGCGTTTCTGCATCAAACAAAACAAGGTCTGGTTTGGCTGCTGCCGGAAACTCGAATACCTGCTCAGATTGATTGATGGTGATTTCATGTGTAGTCTTTTTACCTCCAGTCCAGATTTCTACCTGCACTGGAAGGCGGTAAACTTGAGATACATCTTCATCGCTAGGAGATTGGCTTACCTGTAGCTGCACTTTTCCATTGGCATATTGATGGGCTACTTTTACTTTAGGATGACCTGCAGTCAGAAACCATTGATCAAAAAACCAGTTTAGATCTTCTCCTGTTACTTCTTCAAATGCTTTGCGCAGGTCATGAATTTCTACTTTAGTGAAAGCATTACGTTTCAGATACAGGTTCAATGATTTAAAAAAGGCTTCGTCTCCTACATATTTGCGAAGCATATGCAGTATAAGCCCTCCTTTCTGATAGGAATGAGCATCAAACATGTCTTCTTTATCTGCATAATAATAGCGAATCAGTGATTCCTGTTTGCCTTCTGCTTCTGCCAGATACTGTTCCTGATCTGCCTGCAAATGGTAATCTGCTTCATTCCGACCTTGTTTGTGTTCGATCCATAAATACTCCCCATAAGTAGCAAACGACTCATTAAGAGGTAAGTTAGACCAGGATTCGCAGGTTACCAGATCCCCAAACCAATGATGAAACATTTCATGGGCAATCACATCATCATTAGTGTCGTCAATAAGTTCGCGGTCATCTTTTTGTACATAATCTCCAAATACTACAGCTGTGGTATTTTCCATAGCTCCTGATACATAATCATGCACAACCACCTGAGCAAATTTGTCCCATGCATAGGGATAATCCAGTACTTTGGAGAAGAACGTAAGCATCTCTGGTGTACGGCCAAAAATATCTTTGGCATATTTGCCGTACGATTTGTCGACCCAGTAGCTAAGTTCAATATTGTTCCACTTGTCTTTAACTACTGCAAAATCACCTACAGCCATCATAAACAAATAGGGTGCATGTGGTTTATCTTGTTTCCAATAATCGGTACGCGTACCATCCGAATTTTGTTTGGATGAGATCAGAAGCCCATTGGACAGTGTTGCATAGTTTTTGTCAACAGTGATATAAATTTCCTCTGTACAGCGTTCGTTAGGTGAGTCAATAGTCGGAAACCAGCAGGAAGAAGCCTGAGTTTCCCCCTGTGTCCATAACTGACGGGGTTTATTGGGATCTTTGCCATCCGGATTGATAAAATATAATCCTTTGTCCTCTGTAATAGCCGCACTACCTCCTTTGGGTAAATCATTGGGTTTGGCTACATATTTGATTTGTATTGTAAACTTATCATTTCGTGTTACAGGCTTAGCCAGTTTTATTCCTATGATTTTTTGGTCATAGCCATAGTGAAGTCGGATAGCTTTTCCTGCTTCCAGTAAATCAATACTTTGTATATCAAATCCTTTGGCATCAAGATACAAAGAGTCCTGTGTATAGAAATGAGGTTTAAGTGTAAGTGTCGCGGTTCCCAGCAGGTGTTGTTTGTTCCAGTCAAATCGTACATCCAGGCGTGTGTGAAGCAAGTCGTGTTTGCGCGTACGTTCGGGTTGATAAGGATACATTTCCTCTGGTTCTTTTTTCTCTTCGGCTTCCGCTGAATCAATTACGGCAGATGCCACCGAGTCAATAGCTGCTGTATCAGATTGCGTTTCTTTGGTAGAAGCGGAAGGTTGTTGTGAAGATTTGCAGGCGTCAAAATAAAAAATCAGCGATAGAAAGCTGATTGTAACAAACAGTTTTTTGTGCATTGGATTTCTTTCATTTATTTGGCGTAAATATAGTAAGGAGACTGAAGACCAAAGCCAAACCACTGCCTAAAATAGAAAAAATGTGTCTATAGCTTCGGAAAATGTCATATAGACAGACAAGTAATGCGTTTATCTATCTTTTTATCAACAGGAAAACCGATTTTATGCTGAAAATTGTCGTTAACAGCCAACATACATTTGAACTGAATGAAAATGCAGCACAGGATATGGATCTTATGGAGACCCATCCGGGGATCTTCCATATTCTCAAAGATAATCATTCCTATAATGTAGAAGTAGTAAAGGCTGACTATGCAGAGAAAACCTTTGCTGTAAAAGTGAATGGGCAGGTATATGAAGTGAAAGCCCAGGATAAATTTGATCTGTTATTACAGCGGCTTGGTATGGGCAATGGAAGCAATAAACAGATTAAAGAACTGAAAGCTCCTATGCCGGGCTTGATTCTGGATATCAAGGTAACGGAAGGACAGTCGGTTCAGAAAGGCGATCCTCTGATTATTCTTGAAGCAATGAAGATGGAGAATATTATAAAAGCCCCAGCAGATGGCGTCGTAAAGTTAATCAAGGCAAAGAAAGGAGAAACTGTAGAGAAAAATCAGATTTTACTTTCCTTCTAACGTTCTTACTTATTTTTTTGATACAGGATGACAGATAGCAATAGAAAGAAATTACCTTTTTCTGCCCATTAAAAAACACGCAACCGACTTTCAACTTTTTTATTATCTTTGCGCGGCTTTATTGGAAGCTATTCTGCAACCTTATTATCTCTTACTTCATCTTAAGTCATTCCAGACCTCACAGGTCAAAACTAATTGATCGAATGAAATACAAACGGATTCTACTGAAACTAAGCGGCGAAGCTCTGGCCGGTGAACAAGGCTATGGTATTGATTCTAAACGGTTAACCCAATATGCACTGGAAGTTAAAAAAGTAGTAGATGCAGGTGTGGAAGTGGCTATTGTAATTGGAGGTGGTAACATTTTCAGAGGTGTGGATGGTGAAAACTCTGGCATTGATCGTGTTCAGGGAGATTATATGGGGATGCTGGCTACTGTGATTAATGCTATGGCTGTACAGAGTTCTATGGAGAGTCATGGTATTTACACACGGTTAATGTCTGGTATTCGTATTGATCAGGTATGTGAGCCTTTTATTCGTCGTCGGGCTGTACGTCACCTGGAAAAAGGTCGTACTGTAATCTTTGGGGCAGGGATTGGTAACCCTTATTTCACGACAGATACTACTGCCAGCTTACGGGCTATCGAAATCGAAGCCGATGTAGTGTTGAAAGGAACCCGTGTAGATGGGATTTATACAGCTGATCCTGAAAAAGACCCCACAGCAACCCGCTATGCACATATTTCGTTTGAAGAGGTATATGCAAAAGGGCTTAATATCATGGACATGACTGCCTTTACACTTTGCAAGGAAAATAACCTTCCTATCATTGTATTTGATATGAATAAAGCTGGTAACCTGTTTGATCTGGTAAGTGGAAAAGATGTAGGTACCTTAGTGACCATGAACGGAGAATAACTAACTATCATTGCAAATTACTTATACAAGGACTTAAAACCTGGTTTTTAAATTTATAACTAATAAAAATGGAAGAGATACAGTTTTATCTGGATGAGGCCAAAACTGATATGGAAAAATCCATGCAGCATACAATCATAGAACTATCCCGTATCCGCGCAGGCCGGGCTACAACCAATATGCTTGATGGTATTGTGGTAGAATACTATGGTAGTCCTACCCCTCTGAATCAGATGTCATCTGTAACTGCACCAGATGCCCGAACTATTGCTATTAAGCCATTTGACAAAAAGATGATTGGCGAGGTAGAAAAAGCAATCCGTAATAGTGATCTGGGGGTGAATCCGCAGAATGATGGAGAAATGATTCGGATTAACATTCCTCCCTTGAGTGAGGAACGCCGGAAAGAGTTGGTAAAACGTTCACGGAATGAAGTGGAAAGTGGTAAAGTAAGTATTCGTAACGTGCGGAAAGAAACGAATGAGGCCTTACGGAAATTATTAAAAGAAGGTGCCTCTGAAGATGATATCAAACGTGCTGAGGAGAAGGTACAGGCATTGACTGATCAGTATATTGCTAAAGCTGATGAGTTGTCTGCAAAGAAAGAAGCCGAAATAATGACTATCTGATGGTATTTCGATCTATGGATACATACAAAGAGCCAGTGTATACTGGCTCTTTGTATGTATAGCAATGAGGTAATTAACAATATTTTGCCAGCATTGTTGCCATTTGCTGTTGTAGTTTTTGCGCTTCAGCAGCAGCCTGGCTGGCGAAGTCTTCACCTGAAGATGCATATAGAATAGAACGGGACGAATTTACCAGTAGTCCACATTCTTTATTTAGTCCGATACGGGATACTTCCTCCAGATCCCCTCCCTGAGCACCTACGCCGGGTACGAGCAAAAAATGACCTGGTAATAGTTGTCGGATACGTCCAAACTGTTCTGCTTGGGTAGCACCAATGACATACATCATTTTATCAGCACCTGCCCATTTCTGAGAGGTTTCAATAACTTGCTCAAAAAGAGGCTGGCTACTTTTTAGTGGAAGCGTCTGAAAGTCGTGACTGCCTGTATTGGATGTTAAGGCAAGAAGTATGACCCATTTGTCTTCAAATGCCAGAAATGGTTCTACAGAATCTTTTCCCATATACGGTGCTACCGTAATAGAATCAAAATTCATCTGTTCAAAGAATGCCCTTGCATAGAGTCCGGATGTATTGCCAATATCTCCCCGCTTGGCGTCTGCAATCGTAAAAAACTCTTTGGGAATATATTCTATCGTTTTTTGCAAGCTTTCCCAGCCTTTGGCTCCATGTGCTTCATAGAAGGCTATATTGGGTTTATAGGCAACACAATAATCAGCTGTAGCATCTATAATTTGTTTATTGAATTCAAAAATAGGGTCGCTGGTACGTTGTAAATGGGAAGGAATTTTCTGGATGTCTGTATCCAATCCTACACATAGGTATGACTGTTTTTGTTGTATGTGGCGAAATAAGTCTGATTTATTCATGTTGCTACTTGGATGTTATCTACTGAACTTAAAAAAAACGTTGCCACAAAAATAAAAAGTCCGGCGTTGCGACCGGACTTTTTCAGAATAATATTACTATTTATTATGGAGAGCACCCCGGATTAGTTACGTAGGTCTTCTACTTCTACTCCTTTGTATTTTGTTTTGTCAAATACAAAAGTCTTATCATCTACAGCTGTAGGAGTAAAATTGGTAATAGTATAGTTATATTTATTACCATTTCTTTCAAATGTCTTAAAGCTTTTAATGCTTTTGTCTTTTTTGTTAACGATTATTCTGATTTTATTTACCTGACTGTTTTTATTATCAGGAGTCAAATCAATTACATCATCTACTTTGTTACTTTCTTTGGCTACCAACGTATATTTGTAGCCTTTTTTATACACGTTATAGATGTTAGATGGTGTAATATCATCTTCATCTGGTTCGTAATCTGTAATAGTTACTTCATTAGCATCTTTCAAATAGGTCCATACAGTACTACCATTGTTTATTACTTCCTGGCTACCTAGTTTCAGATAAAATTTGCTGTCTTTAACAACAATTTCGCCTGTTGCGTTCTCTTTTATACCACTACCTGGGCTTTCCATAGAATAGGAAAAAGTCGCTTTGAAGCCTTTAACAGATTTATATTTACTGCTCATTGCTTCTAATATCTCCCCAGCTTTAGGATCATTGTTTTGTGCCTGAGCTACCGAGAAGCTCATCCATACACTCACTGCGAATAAGAATAAACGTTTCATTTTTTTCGAGTTTTACTGCGCAAATATACTACGTTAGATAAGAAAGTAGTGAATTGGTTTAGTTAGATATATTATTTGTGTTACAAAAAGCTTGCCGTTATTTTAACAGGTACTAAAAGTTGGCTTTTATTTCCTATCATCATTCATTTTGTTTAGTAGTTGTTCCAGTGAGTATTCATCTGAGATAAGTACTTCGCGTGCTTTACTACCTTCAAACGGACCTACTATACCTGCGGCTTCTAACTGGTCAATTAACCGGCCTGCACGGTTATACCCCAGTTTCAGACGACGTTGTAATAGTGAAGTACTTCCCTGCTGATGCTGAACAATAATCCGGGCAGCCTCTTCAAACATGGAATCCCGGTTTGCCAGGTCTATTTCTTCTTTTCCTCCGCTGTCATCACCCTCAAATTCAGGAAGCTGATAGGCATTTGGATACCCCCGTTGTCCGCCTACGAAATCACAGATTCTCTCTACTTCTTCTGTTTTTACAAAAGGACATTGTAAACGAATAATTTCCGAACCCATCATTAACAACATATCTCCCTGGCCAACTAGCTGATCTGCACCACCTGTATCCAGGATTGTACGTGAGTCAATCTTTGATGTAACCTTAAACGATAAACGTGCCGGAAAGTTCGCTTTGATAATACCAGTAATAACATTAACAGATGGACGCTGAGTTGCAACAACTAAGTGAATACCAATAGCACGGGCTAATTGGGCCAGACGCGCAATAGGTTGTTCTACTTCTTTTCCTGCTGTCATCATCAAATCTGCCAACTCGTCAACTACCAATACGATATAGGGTAAAAAACGATGCCCTTTCTCCGGATTTAACCGACGTGTCACAAACTTTGTGTTATATTCTTTCAGATTCCGGCATTCTGCATCCCGCAATAGGTCATAGCGAAGGTCCATTTCTACACAAAGCGAATTCAATGTATGAACAACTTTCTTTGTATCTGTAATGATGGCATCTTCATCACCTGGAAGCTTTGCCAGGAAATGGCGTTCTATTTTATTAAATAGAGTTAATTCTACTTTTTTAGGGTCAACAAGAACAAACTTGAGCTCCGAAGGATGTTTTTTGTAAATTAATGAAGCCAGCACAACATTTAATCCCACAGACTTACCCTGACCAGTAGCTCCTGCCATCAGCAAGTGTGGCATCTTGGAAAGATCCGTTACAAAGACTTCATTTGAGATAGTTTTTCCCATCACAACGGGTAAATCCTTGTCACTTTTCTGGAAGGCTGGTGATAGCATAACAGACTTGATACTCACCATTTCCCGCTTTTTATTTGGAACCTCAATACCGATGGTTCCTTTACCTGGAATCGGAGCAATAATACGTATACCCAAAGCCGCTAAGCTAAGTGCAATATCATCTTCCAGACTTTTGATCTTCGAGATCCGGATACCCGCTTCCGGAATGATCTCATACAGTGTTACGGTTGGTCCAATGGTTGCTTTGATTGAGGCAATCCCTATTCCATAGTGGCCTAAGGTTTCAACAATCTTATCTTTATTCGCTTCCAGTTCTTCAACAGACACATGGGCTTTTTCTATAGGTTGTTCGTCCAACAGATCTAATGATGGATATTGGTAATGTGCCAGATCCAATGTTGGGTCATAGTTAGGCAAGTCTGGAGGAAGAGCATCCTTATCAAATGGAAGGACAGGAATATTCTCTGTGATTGGAAGCGAGTCTTCTATCTTAAAAGGTATCTCCGTTTTGATCGGACTTCCTGTTGTAAGTGGTATATCTGCTATATTGGGTTGTTCAATGCTAAATGCGACTTCTGTTGTCGGCTTGCGGGGAATATCCCGTTTAGGTGTGGTAAGGTTGGTTTCAAAATGCATAGACTGTCCAACTGGTTCCACCTCTGGTTTTTCTACAGCTATCTTTTCTACCTTATCTACTGCCACAGCAAACTTTGCCAAATCCGGATCATTGTTCGTAGGGATGCTATTCCATTGGCTTGGCACTACAACAGGAACTTCAGGTATATGTACCTCTTCTTTTCCAGCTTCTTCAATTTCACGAATCGTTTCATTGATTTTTACATTGAAGCTGCGAATCGTTGTAACATTAAAGAAGTAAATGATAAATACCACCAGTGCAAAGGCAATTAGCAGGAGAGTGCCCCATCCCAGCAGATCATGGCTAAACGAGGCTAATTCGTATCCTATCCCACCACTCAAAAAGCCTAGCCACTCCTGTTGTTGAGTTGTCAGAACCAAATAACCTAACAACGAACTAAGCCAGATGGCTGTAAACAAGGAAAATTGAGTCATCCGTCCAATCGGGAACAACTCACGTTTGAATACAATTTTGTATCCACCAAGAAACAGGATAGGAATAAGCAGAAAGGCTGCTATACCAAACCATTTATAAATAAGCCAGTGCGCCAGGAATGCTCCTGTAACCCCCAGCCAGTTTTCGGTTTCGGCTCCAGCTTCACGAATAGGGGTTTCGTTGACTGATCCTACCATGCTTTGGTCTGCTTTGCCTGTAAACAAATACGAAATGAATGCAATCGAGAGAAAAAATGATAGAAACAGTAGCAACAGACCGAGTGAAAGCTTCATTCGGGGATCACTAAAGGCTGCTGTCATTCGTTCCCAACGGTTGTTTCCACGACGTTTGGGGGTGCTTTTTTTCTCTTCAGGCTCTTTCTCTTTGCGATAAGAGTTTCCGTTATTGCCTGACTTGTTGTAAGTGTTTTTTGCCATCTGTCCTCACTCCAAAATCTTTTTCTACAAAAAGAAGTTTGTTATATAGTATTAAAATATTCTTTGAAATCTATCTTTCTATAAAGAGATCCATTGTCATCAAAAGAGCTATTATAGATTTTTATATACATCCGGATTGTGCTTTTCCATCCAGTTTTCGGGACGGGCAGCTACTTTAAATCCGTATTTTTCATAAAGTGTATGTGCATCTGATGTAAGTAATACCCACCGGCGAAGACCCTGCAATTCAGGATGAGAAGTTATCGTTTCTACCAGCCATTTGGATAAACCATTTTTTCGGTATTCCTCCTGTATGAATACATCGCCTAAATAGGCAACTGTGGCAAAGTCTGTAATGACACGTGCAAAACCTACCTGTTGTTTCCCCTGATATACACCAAAACAAAGTGAATTCTCAATAGATTTTTGAACGGTCTGATAGGGAATATTAATGGCCCAGTAAGATTTCGTACTCAGAAAATGATGGATTAAAGGAATATCCAATCTGGTTTTGTCTGTACTGATGGTGTACTCACCATTTTCAAGTTGCATAGATTTGGTTTCGGTTTGTGTATGTTGGTTTGTGCTCTTCTGATATAAACAAAATTACATATTATTTTTTAGGATTGCCCGATTAATCTTCTTGGCAATGCCCGGCCCTTCATAGATGAATCCTGTATATAACTGAATCAGTGAAGCACCCGCTGCCAGTTTCTCCTGTGCATCTTCTGGAGATGCAATACCACCCACACCAATAATAGGAAATGTTCCTCCGGATTTTTGATGCAGGTAACGTATTACTTCTGTGGCTCGTTTGGTAAGTGGCTGTCCACTTACTCCTCCAGCCTCAGGGCTAGGTATAGCTGAAAGATCTGATTGTAAGCCTGAACGGCTAATCGTTGTATTGGTTGCAATTACACCGGCAATTTTGGTTTGCTGTACAATATCAATAATGTCGTCCAGCATTTTTTCTGTTAAATCTGGCGCTATCTTCAATAAGATTGGTTTAGGTGTTGGCTTACGATAATTTTTATCTTGTAAGGTTTGTAATAAGTTCATTAACGGTTCTTTATCCTGTAAATCCCTTAGGCCAGGTGTATTAGGTGAACTTACATTTACTACAAAGTAATCTACTTCATCAAATAAAACGTCAAAACAGATTTCGTAGTCTTTAACGGCATTTTCGTTTAGTGTATCTTTATTCTTTCCAATGTTCCCGCCTATAATTACCCGTTTACGTTGAGGGTTTTGTGCTTCTGCTTTGCGAATTTTTCGGATACGGGTTGCTGCTGCCTGTGCACCTTCGTTATTGAAGCCCATTCTATTAATCAATGCTTTGTCTTCCTTAAGACGAAACATGCGGGGTTTAGGATTACCTGGTTGAGCAAGGGGAGTAACCGTTCCGATTTCAATAAATCCAAACCCCAGATCTGCCAGTTCGGTGATTAGTTCGGCATTTTTGTCGAAGCCTGCCGCAATACCCACTGGATTGGGAAAACGAATACCAAATAGTTCTCTTTCCAGTTTGGGATGGGCTATATGATACAGTCCCCGGAAGATAGATGGTACCAAAGGTATCCGGAATAAGAACTTAACCAGATTAAAAACAGTATGATGCGCTTTTTCTGCATCCAGTAAGAAGAAGAGGGGTTGGAGAACATATTTGTACATGCCTGCAAAGATAATATTCCTTTGTGTTTATTGATGGGTGTGTGATCAGCTTTTGAGAAAAAGCTGATATTTTTAAAAACAGCACTATTTTGGTATGGTACAAAATAGCCCGGTATTATTTTTGAGGAAATTTAGATTTACATTTGTGTTTTCAGATAGACTATACGATTCGAATGAAAATCCTTGACTGGTATATTATTAAGAAATATCTCTCCACATTTATATTTGTAGTAGGGATTCTGATGGCGATTATTGTGGTGATTGACTTAGTGGAGAAAATGGATGATTTTATCAAACGGAATGCGCCATTAAAAGCTATTATTTTTGATTATTATCTGAATTTTATTCCATACTATGCCAACTTGTTGAGTCCGATTACGGTTTTTATTGCGACTGTATTTGTGACGGCACAGCTGGCTGCGCGTACAGAAATAATTGCCATACTCAGTAGTGGGGTAAGCTTTCGAAGAGTACTAGTTCCCTATCTGATTGGTTCTTGTGTGGTAGGCGCAATGATTTTCTACTTTACTGGGTGGGTGATCCCGAATGCAAATAAAACGAGACTGGCATTTGAGAAAAAATATACCAAAGACCAGTTTTATTTCAGTGGACGAAATATTCATCGTAAGGTTGCACCAGATCTGTATGTATACTTAGAAAGCTATGATAACAGTCGTGATATAGGCTATCGATTCACAGAAGAGAAAATTATAGGAACCGAAATGAAAGCAAAGCTTTTTGCTCAATCGGTTACCTGGATTCCTGAAAAGAATAAATGGAAGCTGACAGATTATCGCATTCATACCTTCGATGGTTTGAAAGAGACAATTTCTTCTGGAATACAGAAAGATACCATTGTTCCTAATCTGGTGCCTGCCGATTTTGGCAACAACTACATGCAATATGAAACCTATACCCTGACAGAACTGGAAGACCTGATTGGAGAATTAATTAAACGGGGAGATGATGGAGTAGAGATTTATCAGATTGAAAAGTATCTGCGTTTTACCAGTCCGTTTGCCATTATGATTCTGACTATGATGGGGGTAATTGTATCTGCCCGAAAAAGTCGGCAAGGTGTTGGTTTCCAGATTGCATTTGGGTTTGTACTGGCTTTCGCATACATTCTGATCTTTATTATGGGTAAAACACTGGCGCAGATTGGTTCTATTCCACCTATGGTGGCTGTATGGATTCCGAACTTTATATTTGCGGTCTTGAGCTTTATCTTGTATTTTGTTGTTCCAAGGTAGTATCTGATTTCTTTCATGAGATATATTGGAAACCCCTCTCTGTTGAGGGGTTCTTTTTTGGCTTTTAGCTATACAGTTATGGTAAAATATTTTCACAATAAATAATCTATGCAAGAATCTCCTGGTACATCTGGAACTCCATCACTACAGGACTATCTACAGTTGCATTTTCTGGTCATTATCTGGGGATTTACTGCTATTCTTGGCCGATTGATAACAATTCCTGCTGTGGAGTTGGTTGTATATCGTACATTGCTGGCTTCTATTTTGTTAGGAATTATTTGTGTCTATAAAAAGAAAGAGGTAAGAGTAGGATCGTCTGTTACTGTTCAATTCTTATTGACCGGAGGTGTAATTGCCCTTCACTGGATTTTATTTTTTGCTGCAGCAAGAGTGGCTAATGTGTCGGTATGTCTGGCTGGCATGGCAACCGGATCACTGTGGACTAGTTTATTGGAGCCGCTAGTACAACGTCGTAAAGTTAGATTGCTGGAAATAGGTCTGGGAATAATTGCCATAGCAGGCTTATATGTCGTTTTTCGTTTTGAGTTTACTCATGCATTGGGATTAGGAATGGCTGTAGTTTCTGCTATGCTGGCTGCTTTATTTTCTGTGATTAATTCCAGATTTGCTCATATATATGATGCGCAGGTAGTTACTTTTTATGAAATGATGGGTGCTTGTTTGAGTGCCTCAGTCTTGCTGCCTGTTTTTTCTGTACTTTTCTACAAGGGAGAACCCATCAATCTGATTCCTGTAGCATGGGACTGGTTATGGATTGTACTACTTGCCTGGGTGTGTACAGTATATGCGTATTCAATGGGAGTGAGCTTGTTACGTAAATTTACCCCATTTGCAATTAATCTGACTATTAATCTAGAACCTGTATATGGAATTGTTCTGGCAGTATTAATCTTTGGAGAAAAGGAGCGAATGACCCCTGGATTTTATGCTGGTACCGCTATCATCTTACTGGCAGTCTTGATTTATCCGTTACTAAAAAGATTTCAAACAAAGAATCTAACGCAAAATGTCTGAGTCGTTGGGATAACGAGAAAATAGTATCATTTTTGTGCCGCATTTTGCTTCCTAGTAATTATATATCTTTCTATTTTATGTCTCGCATTCTTACAGGCATTCAATCTTCTGGTCGTCCCCATCTGGGAAACATTCTGGGAGCGATTGCACCTGCAATCAAGCTTTCCAGCCAACCGGAGAACGAATCATTTTTCTTTATTGCTGATTTGCATTCGCTGACTTCGCTAAAAGACGGAGAAAAACGAAAAGAATATACATATGCCATTGCTGCCGCATGGCTTGCATGTGGATTTGATACCGAGAAAAATGTTTTGTGGAGACAGTCAAGAGTACCTGCTCATACCGAGTTAGCATGGTTTCTGAATTGTTATACACCTATGAACTGGATGTATACAGGCGCATTTGAAGAAAAGTCAGGTAGAGCCGAAACCAGTGCCAATGTCGGATTGTTTACTTATCCCATCTTACAGGCAGCTGATATACTATTATATGATGCCAATTATGTTCCTGTTGGAAAAGACCAGCAACAGCATCTTGAAATCACCCGGAATATCGCTAATACATTTAATTATCAGCATGGTGAGGTTTTTGTTGTACCTGAGGCAAAGATTAGCGAGGATGTAATGGTAATTCCAGGTGTTGATGGACAGAAAATGAGTAAATCCTATAATAACTATATTGATATTTTTCTGCCAGAGAAAGAATTACTGAAGGTAATAAAGACAATCAAGACGGATAGCACTCCATTAGAAGAACCCAAGAATCCGGATACGGACATTGTATTTAAGTTGTATTCCCTAATTGCTTCATCAGAACAAACAGAGGCCTTACGGCAAAAATATCTGGCTGGAAACTTTGGATATGGCCACGCCAAACAGGAACTACATGCTGTGATGCTGTCTGTTTTCGAAGAGCCACGTCGCAAATTTGCCTATTACATGGAGAATTTACTCGAACTGGAAAAAGAACTTCAGAAGGGAGAAGAGAAGGCTAAGGAAATTGCTGTCCATACATTGGATAAAGTAAGAAAGGTATTAGGGTATATATAAGATAGTGAAACCTGTTGAAAATGAAACAGCTGTCGTGGATGCCCATGACAGCTGTTTTGTTAGGAACCAATCAAACTTTCCTGTTAATAAATCACTTATAAACCTTTATTTTTAATATCTTAGTTAAGATTTACTACACGAGCTGTAGTAGTCTCAATCTTGAATGTTTTGCTTTGAGTTTCTTTACCATTAGAAATCTGAAAAGTATATTCTCCATCTGCTAATGTACTGAAGTCAAATGTCCGGATATAGCTAGAATTGTTTTTCGTTACTTCTGAGTAAATAGCTTCGTTTTTAGCATTAAGAATAGTAATAAACACTTTGTTATTATTATTGGCTGCTATGATTGTTTTAAATTTCAGAGAGTTTGGTAGTTGGAACACTGTTGACTGCAATGATCCGGCTGCTGCTGGCTCTGGACCTGTAGCACCAAAAGTTACCTGAGTAGCTGCTACTGCAACGGCTGCAACCAATGTTAAGACAGCTTTACGGATAGCGAAACGAAGACGATTGTTAGTTACCTGAGTTTTCATAGTTGTAGTTGTTAAATTGTTAGTTGTAGTTGAGATAGTAGTGTTTGAATTTAAAGAGATACTAGTGTCAGCTTTCATAGTTGTAAAATAATTTTTAAAAGAGTATTTTAAAGTTTTCATAGTTGCTTTCGGTAATAGATGTTTTCCAATCTCTGTGCCAATTCATAAGAATCTTTGTTTTTAGCTTAATTTCAAGGTTTTTTAATTTCCTTACTTTTTCGCTTCTGTCCGGTTTCAAGATTACTTGTTCGTTTTCGGACACATTGTTTATATTTTGCTTCAGAGTTCAGATCCAATCTTCAACCTGTTTTGAATATTTATGGCTATATGATGCAGCTGTAACCCTGTTTATTAAAGATTTTAGGGTAAGTGGTATAAAAAAAGGATAGAAGGAGTGAATAACTAGATGGATGGATTAATTAAAAAACATTACTTTTAAAACAGAGAGTCTTTTAAACTAAAATTACTTTCTATGAGGAAATAGATTCAAAAATAAATACCCTAAAACAACAAAGCCTTCTAGTGAAGGCTTTGTTGTTTTAGGGTATTTATTAATTGGATATGCTATTAGTTGGCACTTACACTTTTAATGGTATATTTAGAGCCTGACTTAGTAATTGTTGCAAAAGGACGAATAGTAGTTCCTTCCTGAGAAGCAGTATAGGTAGAGTTTATCTTATACGTTTTATTAGTAGATACCCCTGTTGTTACTATATCAAGTGTCCCATTTGTATAAGATGAATATACTTTTACACCTAGTACATATGTACCATCTACAAGTTTTGTTTCATCTTCTAACGTCGTTAAATCATTTAAAGTGAATGATTCATAAGAATCTTCATTATAAGATCTTAACATGATATTTGTGTTGTTACCTGAAATTTCAATCGCAGGTTGTTTATACAAATAGAAGTCCAAATCTGTGTCAGAGAGAGAGGTTGACTGAGTAGAATTGGTTGTTGCAATTAGCCATTGTAATTCTACCTTAACACCACTTTGATCTTCAATGACATTAGCAGGTACTTCATCATCTTTCTTACAAGAAGAGAACCCGATAAGTACAAAGGCAAGAATAGCTAGTTGAATAAATAAGTAACCCTTTTTCATAGTGAGATAATAGTTTAATAGTAACTGTTTAAATTGATTTAGTGTTAGGAAATTTTAACATTAAAACAAAAGTAACAGACTGAGCTGATGTATAAAAAAAGCTCTGAAAATGAGGCAGAAACTCTATGTAATAAATGATAATTGAAATAAATAAACCTACTTAATAATCACCTTTTAGTTTCTTATAGCGATTATTAAGTAGGTTTATCAGATTAACTACATGTTTTTTAATTGTATATAGTAATATTTTGATTATCAAAAAATTAACTCATGTTCATAAATAGATCCATATATATTATTTGGCTTATTTATTGATGGTATATGGAGATTTTAATCTTTTTTGGCTGATTAAAGCAAAGAAGGTTATCTTTTTTGAATGATTTATACACACGAAAGAATTCCCGAATCCTTGTCTATTTTCACTAGATAACTAGTAGAGAAATATTAATCTGCATAATATTTTTCTAACCCAGAGGCCGGTTTCCAGTCTGAGGTAGGTTCAAAGTAATTCCACAATAGGCGTGATATATTTCGTATTAGTACATATCCTGCATTAGTGTATTTCCAGCTTGTATCCTGTAGATTTTTTGTGATTATACAAAAGACATAATCACCGGAAGGGCCATTGACCAAGACAACTTCTGAGCGGGATTCATTGACAGCCCCTTGTTTTGAGGCTACCTGTATATAAGGAGGAATTTCGGAAAGTGCTTCTTCGTCCCAGTAAATTCGAGTCAGATTGCGGTAGATGCGTTCACTAGCTGCCGGACTAATGAGTTTGCCTTCCCGAATATTAACAAGCAAATCAGCCATTTCTCTTGGTGTTGTTTGCCCCCAGCCATAAACTTTTCGTGCATTCTCTCTGCCTGGTGTTCGGGAGTTTACGCGGGTATGTCGAAATCCGTAGTCTTCAAGTATTTTATTGATAGCAGTTCCTGTTCCTGCCAAGGACTGACACCATAGACTGGCTGTATTGTCACTAGTCGTAATCATCAGCATCATTACTTTGCTTAAGGTAATAACAGAACTGTCTTTAAACGACCCCAGAATATCTTCTCCTGCATATAGTAGCGAATCTTTGTATACAAGTTTGTCATGGTAGTGAAGTTCTCCTTTTTCGATTTTATCCATGATGCCAATGGTAATCGGCACTTTGATCATGCTGGCTGTAGGAAAAATGCTATCTGCATTCAGATAGGCTGTCTGACCAGTTTTCAGATTTCGAACATATATTCCTACTGTTCCTTTGAAGTCCTTTACTGCATCGGATAATTTCTTTTGTAAAATAGGGTCATTCTTTGGCTTGCTAGTTTGAGCCAATAGGCAAATAGGTAAACAGAGACTAAGGAAAAGAGACAATAAAATAATTTTGGATTTCATAATGGTTGTTTAAAAGGGATGTATCCAAATATAGCTACATCTGGCTGTACCTAAAAATGAATCTGAAATACATATGGTGAGAGGAAAGTAAAAGACTCAACTATTTTAACGTATGAAGTGTTGAGGAGACATGGGACAAAAGATTAAACTAAGTGTACTGGATCAGTCACCTGTCAGAGCTGGTGGCACTGCATCGCAGGCTATCAAAGAAACTATAGAACTAGCTCGTCTGGCTGATAGGTTAGGATATACCCGCTATTGGGTGTCTGAGCATCATAATATTACCAGTTTGGCAGGATCTGCACCAGAAGTATTGATTGCTCATCTGGCAGGAGAGACAAAACACATACGTTTAGGATCTGGAGGTATTATGCTTCCTAATCACAGTTCACTAAAAGTAGCCGAAAACTTTCGGATGCTGGAAACATTGTTTCCCGGACGTATCGACCTGGGATTGGGTAGAGCTCCTGGTGGAGATCGTATTACATCCAGTTTACTTAACCCTTCTAATACATTTAGCGAACAGGATTTTATCCAACAGATTGTAGATTTACAGGGTTTTCTCACTGATTCTTCAGATCCGGCTTCTGTACAGGCACATATCAGGGCTATTCCTATCGCAGATACTGTACCCCATTTGTGGATGCTTACTTCCAGTGGACATAGTGGATTGGTTGCTGCACATTTTGGTATGGCATTGTCTTTTGCACAGTTTATTAATCCAGTTGGTGGACCTCAGGCAGTAAAGGCTTATCGGGAAAGTTTTCGTCCCTCAGATCAGTTTGCACAACCATACGCCACTGTAGGAATATTTGTGCTCTGTGCTGATACCGAAAAAAAGGCTAGAGAATTACAGGCTGTTATGGATTGGCGTTTTCTGAGTATAGAGAAAGGTATACGATCCGGATTAAGTACCTATGATGAGGTAAAGAATATTCAGTATACACAGGCTGAACTGTCACGGATTCAGTTTAACAGAGCTCGGATGATTGCGGGAACGCCTGAGCAGGTAAAACAACAAATTGAGCAACTGGCTATGGATTATGAGGTAGATGAAATCGTTGCTGCAACCATTACCTATGATTTCGCTGACCGGATTCGCTCCTATGAATTACTGGCAGAAGCCTTTGAACTCACTCCTTATGTTGAAAAGGCTGAATGTTTCTCTTCTTAGAAAATATATCAGATAGTCCATGAGGATATGACTTCTTTAAGCTACTCCTTTTATGCTGCCGATAGCTGAACGTGGTTCTATGCAAAAACTTTTTTGAAGAAGACAAGGCTGGTCAACTTATCAGTGATCAACTTGCATATAACTCCAATCAGTTTTAATTGTAACTGGAGTTCCGATTACTTTTAGTTTGCGCATTGTTCACAGCAAGGCTCTTGTTTGGGTTTGTCTCAGTTGCCCCACCATAAAAGAAGGTTTTGACCATAACTCACGGCAGTTTTGAGTTTGACCGGAGTTCCAATCATTTTTTGTTTTGCGCATAACTCACGACAAAAATTTTTTTGACTAGAACTCTGGTCACTCTGGCTCTTGCGTATTATTCACCGCAACCAACAAAAGTGATCGGAATTCACCGCAAACAATCGGCTGTCGTGAATTAAACGCAAGGATGTTTTTGTTATAAATCCATACCTATTACTCCTCCACATCTATATTGCTAGAGAATACAGGTTAGTTCCAGATATGGTTTGCTTCCGTTAAAATGATAGGTTTCCCATCTGTTATCAGAATAGTATGTTCATGTTGTGCCACAAAGCTTTTATCCTTTGTGACCAGCGTCCAGCCGTCACCTTTATCATAGGCATGGGAGGCTTTTGTTGAAATGAATGTTTCAATAGCCACAACTGAATTCTTTTTAAATCGGGTTTTATTAAACCGATCGTAATAACATACAATATCACTAGGTTCTTCGTGCAGGCTCCGTCCAATGCCATGACCCGCCAGATTCCGAATAACTTTATACCCTGACATATGGGCTTCTTTTTCAATTAGGTTTCCAATATCTGCGATTTTAACCCCTCCCCGAATGTGTTGAATCGCCTTGTATAAAATCTTGCGGGAAGCCTCTACCAAATTGGTGTGATTGTGAATATCTTGTCCCAATACAAACGATCCTCCGTTATCTGACCAATACCCATTCAATTCAGCAGATACATCAATATTTACCAGATCACCTTCCTGCAATATGGTTTTCTCTGACGGAATCCCATGAGCTACTTCATTGTTGACACTAATACACGTCCAACCTGGAAATCCATAGGCAAGATTAGGTGCAGATCGGGCATTATAGTGCGAAAGAAGTGAACCGCCATACTCGTCCAGTTCTTTGGTTGACATGCCTGGTCTGGCATATTCCCGCATTTTACGAAGTGTGATACCTACCACTTCACTGATTTTTTGCATTCCGGCTAATTCACTCTCATTGGATATTGACATAAGGCTGGACGTTTGTTGAAAAAAAAGGAAAATGAAAAGATTATGAGTGTCTAATTTGATTAGTATACTGCTCAAAGCAGAAGATGAGCAAAATAACGGTCAAAATTAAAAACGACCACTATTCTGTTCAAAACCAAAAATGAACTAGATTCAGTTCAAAAGCTATTTGTAATTACATAAGTCATTCTGAATTTTGGATGAGAGTTTGTTTTACAAAACCAGCATCTATTCTTTTGAGAAATCTCTTTTCCTAGATTAGTCGATAGTCCCTTACATTCCTCTTCCCTAGGCTTCTTCATTTTTTGCTTGCCCAAAAAACGAAGCAAAAAAGGGCAAAAAATTCCAAAGCTTCGCCCCGCAGGGCTAACGCTAGGCCCGCGGAATTTTTATCCCTACGCACCTACACTGCCACACACGATTGAAGTCAACATAACTCTCTTTGTAAACTAACCATTGTTCTTACTTTTTCAATGACATCTTTTCCTCAAAATTCGGGATAACTCATATTGAACAGTATAGGGGGCAGTAGACAAGGTATTTCTCCTGTGTGCTTTCTTCCATAAAAAAGACCTAATCCATCCAGATTAGGTCTTTTTTATAAGGAGAATTAAGAGTTAGCTAAGTTTCTCCAATACACGTTTGAAGGAAACTTCTTCACTTATGATGGAACGCAATTCGCTGATGTGAACACGCTTTTGTTCTGTAGTATCACGGTAACGGATAGTTACTGTATCATCTTCTAAGGTTTGATAGTCAACTGCAATACAGAATGGAGTACCAATCAGGTCCTGACGAGTATATCTGCGTCCAATCGCATCACGTTCTTCATAAATGACATTAAAGTCATAACGCAGATCTTCCAGAATTGCTTTGGCTTTTTCAGGAAGACCATCCCGTTTTACTAATGGGAAGATAGCTGCTTTGATAGGTGCAATTGATGGGTGAAACTTCAGGAAGATACGTGTTTTCGGATTGCCATCTGCATCTACACCTTCGTCTTCTGTATAGGCATTGCTCAATACTGCCAGGAATAAACGGTCTGCACCTACAGAAGTTTCCACTACATAGGGAATGTAATTTCCATATGGCTTGCCATTTTCATCCAGATCATTATCGAAGTACTGTTGTTTCTTTTTCGAATACTCCTGATGTTTGCTCAAATCATGATTGGTACGAGAATGAATACCTTCAATTTCTTTGAAACCAAATGGGAATTCATACTCAATATCAACGGCAGCATCTGCATAAAAGGCTAATTTTTCATGAACATGCCACTTTAACTTTGCAGCTGGCAAGCCTAATGCTTCATGCCATTTGCGACGGGTTTCTTTCCAGTATTCGTACCATTGTTGCTGTGTTCCAGGACGTACAAAGAACTGCATCTCCATTTGTTCAAATTCACGCATACGGAAAATGAACTGGCGTGCTACCACTTCGTTTCTGAAAGCTTTACCAATCTGAGCGATACCAAATGGGATTTTCATCCGGCCGGTTTTTTGTACATTCAGGAAGTTTACAAAGATACCCTGAGCAGTTTCCGGACGCAGGTATATAGTGTCGGCATCTTCTGCCACAGCACCCATCTGAGTAGAAAACATCAGGTTAAACTGACGCACATCTGTCCAATTAGCTGTCCCAGAGACTGGACAAACGATTTTTTCTTCCAGAATCAGATTACGTACACCTTCCAGATTATTTGCTTCCAGCAAACGAGCCAGGCGATTACGCAAGTCTTGTCCACGGGTTTCATCACCTGCTTTTTCATATTCGGCTGCCTTATCTTCAATCAGCACATCTGCCCGATAGCGTTTTTTGCTGTCCTTGTTATCAATCATTGGATCACTGAATCCATCCACGTGACCAGATGCTTTCCAGGTTAATGGATGCATGAAGATAGCCGCATCTACCCCTACAATATTTTCGTTTAGCTGAGTCATGGCTTTCCACCACAACGCTTTCAGGTTGTTTTTCAACTCCACACCGTATTGACCATAGTCATATACAGCAGCCAGACCATCATAAATTTCACTGGATGGAAACACAAAACCATACTCTTTGGCATGTGAAATAATTTTTTGCAATGTACTTTCTGTAGTAGATTGTGCTTGCGGTTTTTGCATGTATGTAAAAAATTAGTAGTTTACGAAACCAATTGTATCTTTTGCCAAGAAAACATAGGGCGCAAATTTATAGACTTTGCGACAACATATTCTAATAATAAAGTAGCAATATTTGTGTTTCAGGCATTTTATTGTATTTTAGGGTATTCATAACCCAGTTCAGCGAAATTATTTTGCAGAATTATTTTGAGCATCGATAAAACCTTCCTAAATTTGCAGTCCTTTTTTGGAGGGAGGTTTTTATTCACATATTTATATACTGTTTGTCATGAGTGAGATTATTAAATCTATCGAGGCTGAATATACAGGACGCAAGGCTACTTTTCCTGAGTTTAAAGCTGGGGATACTATAAATGTTCACGTAAAAATCCGTGAAGGTAACAAAGAGCGTATTCAGCAATTCCAAGGTACTGTGATTCAGCGTCGCAACACCAGCACTACTGGAGAGACTTTTACTGTAAGAAAAGTTTCTAATGGTATAGGTGTTGAGCGTATTTTCCCAATTTTATCTCCAAGTATTGAGAAGATTGAACTGGTTCGTCAAGGTAAAGTGCGTCGGGCACGTCTGTTCTACCTGCGTGGTAAGCAAGGTAAAGCGGCTCGTATTAAAGAGAAAAAAACCGTAGTGGGGCAAGCATAGAAAAAAAATATTTGTATATTTGGGAAATTTCACCTAAGTTTTTTGCATAGTTTTCATAGTTGTAGTAGCAAAGAAGCCGTCTGATGGACGGTTTTTTTGTTTATATGCCTCATAGCCAGCCAGTTCTGTAGGAAGTAAACTGATTATGTATATTTTACCGGATACAGACTTTTGGATAAAATTGGCTTATTTTTAGTCTACAGGAATATTTTGCACCTTTGCGTACGAAATTTTTTTTCAGATTTTATGTTGCTTCATTTTTATAAATATCAGGGGACAGGAAACGACTTTGTGATCATAGATGACCGCAAACAAACCTTTCCAATAAGTCAGGAACTTGTTGCCAAATTGTGTGATCGTCGTTTTGGCATAGGGGCAGATGGGTTGATGTTATTGCAGAACCATCCGGAGTATGATTTCCGAATGGTGTACTTCAATTCAGATGGAAATGCCAGTAGTATGTGTGGCAATGGAGGACGTTGTCTGGTACGGTTTGCACATGCATTAGGGATCTTTAAAGAGACAACTACCTTCGAGGCTGTCGATGGATTGCATGAAGCATCTGTGAAGGATAATCTGGTGTATTTGAAGATGAATGACGTCCGCTATGTACAACGTGAAGCCGGATATGATTTCCTGAATACGGGATCTCCTCACTACGTCACCTTTATGGAACAGGTGCAGGCGATGACCCATGAGGAAGTTGTAAAACAAGGACGTGCTATTCGTTATAATGATTATTTTGGACCCAAAGGAGGCACAAACGTAAATTTTGTAGAGTTTCTGCCAGACAATAGTCTGTTTGTACGTACCTACGAACGAGGTGTAGAAGATGAAACCTATTCCTGTGGTACGGGTGTGACAGCCTGTGCGCTGGCAGCCAACTTTCATCAGTTAAAAAGTCCTGTGCAGATTCGTACAAAAGGAGGAGATTTACAGGTGGCCTTTAATCAGGTAGGAGAGCAGGAGTTTACAGATATTTATCTGATAGGTCCTGCAGAGAAGGTGTTTGAGGGTATGATTGAAATATGATTCTATAACAGTATAGATTGTTGTAAACGGGTTGATTTCTTTCCATGGTGAAGAAGTTAACCCGTTTTTTCGTTAAGAGTGGTCATTGTTTACATTCAGCTTAAACAGTTACTAATGGACAAACTCTTAATTTATGAAACTATTCGTCTATATCTTTGGAGGTGTCGGTGTGGCACTAGTAATTGGTTCTGTATTTAGTCTTATCCATTCCCGAAATTTCATTACAAATTCAGAGACATCAGAAGGCATTGTTACTCAGTTGAATTATCACAGAGATAGTGATGGAGGAGGTACATATTATCCGATGGTTCAGTTTAGAACTCAGACCGGAAATATTTTTACCGTTGCTGGAAACACAGGTTCTAATCCTGCTGCTTATTCTATTGGTGAAACGGTGAAAGTGTACTATGATCCTGAGAATCCAACTGATATTATGCTGCCTGACTTCTTTTCGATGTGGGGTGTTACACTTATTCTAGGAGGACTTGGGCTGGTGTTCTCTACAATAGGAGGAGCAGTTGGTTTCTCCATTTATAAGCAAAAAGTAAATACAGAATGGTTACAACAACATGGCGAGTCCGTTCAGGCGCAATTCAGTTCTATATCACTGAATACTAATTTGACAATTAATGGACGAAATCCTTTTGTTATCTACTGTCAATGGGTAGATACTTTATCTAATAAGGTTTATGTATTTCAAAGTAAAAATATCTGGTTTGACCCTGCCCCTTATATTTCTCAGACACAGTTAAAAGTATTGATAGATCCCAAAAATCCTAAAAAGCGACATTATGTAGATCTTTCTTTTCTGCCACAGGAAGCCTGATCGCTTATGTATAGTACCCCATTCCAGCAGAGGAAATGGGGTATTCTAATTACTTCTATTTTGACTCTCTAACAAAAACTTTTTTATCTTTTGAACCTAGCTTTCTTCATTTACTTTGATACAACAAACCTTGAAAGAATATTTTTGTCCTTCCATTTCGACACCTTTACTATCATCAATCAGGACATCTATTCCAAACGTAGGTGGATATTTGGAGCTACGAACTGAAACTTTTCTTTCATGTATGGATTGGTTAATAACTCCATCCAATCGAATACCGTAAAGCCAGAAAATCCGACGAATATAACCTGGAGTGCGATAGGAGGTTGTATATATCCAAGTTTGCCAGCCTTGAGCTTTACAAAACTCAAAGAGTTCTTTGGTTCCTTCTCTCAGTTGTTCATACGATATAACTCTGGCAAAAAAAGATCTTGTAGGCAACTCTGTCGGAAATCGGTATCTGGAACAGAGTAAGGTATCATCCAGATCAAAGGCGATGCGCATACAAATAGCTTTGTTATTTTTTTGTACTTACAAGCAATACTCCTGCCAAAACCAGAACAGTACCGATTCCCTCTCTTAATTCAACAGTTTCATTTAAAAAGAAATAACCCAGCACAATAGTAGAAACCGGACCTATGCTGGCTACAATGGCAGCTCTACCTGCGCCAATAATCTTTATTCCTGCGGTTACCAGAAAGGTAGGGATAACCGTCGAAAATATAGCCAGGGCCATTCCGTAATAATAAACCTGTGCCGGAAAATGCCATAACGATTCCGGATAAGAGATCAGATAGTGTAGAATCACTGCGAAAGAGGATACTATCATGGCATAAGCATTGAATCGAACGGCACCAAAGCGGGGAATCATACGACCACTACCTACCAGATAAATCGCATACGTTAGCGCACTTCCAAAGATCAGAAAGGCCCCCATCCATATATTAGTCTGCCTAAGAAAAGATTGTCCTGAAAACACGACCAGCATACCGGCATACGTAAGGACTAATGCAAACACCTCAGTACGGCCTATTGGTTTTTTGAATACTGACCAGGAAATCACAACAACCAACGTAGGGTATACAAACAAAATAAGCCTTTCCAGACCTGCACTGACATATTGTAATCCCCAAAAATCCAGAATACTGGCAGCATAATATCCAAGTACACCCAAGCCAGCTAACTTTCCATAGTCTGCAAATGTGAGTCTGGAATGAATCTTGGAGCCAATATCTTCGGTTAAAGCTGTTTTTTCTGCAACGCCACCTAGTTCTCTGCCTAACAAAGGTAGTTTGGGTAGCCATGTTTTTCGATTGATATATAAGGCAATGCCTAAAAAGAAAGGCAAAGAAAACACCATACGTAAACAAAGCAGAGAAACCGGATCTACAGGATATCGAAATGCCAGTTTGATCATCACCGCCTTTGCTGAAAAAAGCAGAGCTGAAAAAAAGACTGCAATGATGCCCAATAGGGGGTTTACAGAGGTAGTAGCAGACGCTGATTTAGTTGTCAAGGAAAAAGTATTTCAATGAATAAATTTGATAATTAGGTTACAAAAGGATTATTTCCAAAGTTCCAATATTTTTTTACTATTTTCGCCCCTTGCTACAAAGTGTTGTTTATAACAAAAATATTTGTTTTATCATGTGCTTCGTTGCACAAACCGAATAACCATTAATCTTGTACTTCATGAGTTTTAAGCGAATTAATGACATTACTGGCTGGGTAGTGTTTCTCATTGCGGCTGTTGTGTACACTCTCACCGTTGAGCCTACGGCTAGTTTCTGGGATTGTGGCGAGTTCATTGCTGCATCATACAAACTGCAGGTTCCTCACCCTCCCGGAGCACCTATATTTTTGATGGTTAACAGGGCATTTGCCTTGCTGGCTGGATCTGATGTAACTAAAGTTGCATTCTGGATTAATATGCAGTCAGTATTGACCAGTGCCGGAGCTTCTTTGTTTTTATTCTGGACTATTACTTTGCTAGGTCGTAAAGTCTTTAAAAAGTCCGCAGAGCAACTCGTATTTGGTGAAACTTTCCTTTTAATGGGAGCAGGTGTTGTGGGTGCTTTAGCCTATACTTTTTGTGACTCCGCCTGGTGGTCTGCTGTAGAAGCTGAAGTATATGCGATGTCTTCTTTCTTTACAGCGTTTGTTTTCTGGGCTATTCTGAAATGGGAGTTAATAGAAGATGAGGCAGCTGCTAATCGCTGGCTTATCTTTACAGCTTACATGATTGGTCTGTCAACAGGCGTTCACTTACTAAACCTTGTTGCCTTACCTGCTCTTGGATTAGTCTACTACCATAAAAATTATAAGTTCAGTGTTATGGGTCTGCTGGCTGCTCTGGCAATCAGTGGTGCTGTAATTCTGTTTATCATGCTGGGAGTTATCCCTGGATTACCAAGTCTGGCAGGAAGTCTTGAAATCTTCTTTGTTAACAGTTTAGGATTACCATTTAACTCAGGTATTATCTTCTTCGTCCTTTTGTTTGTTGGAGCCTTGATCTTTGGCATTTATTATACTCAAAAGCACCAGAAAGTACTTTGGAATACGGCTATCCTTTCATTTACGTTTATTATTATTGGCTACTCCTGTTACATGCTGGCATTGGTTCGGTCAAATTTTAATCCGCCAATCAACGAAAATGACCCCAGCAACGTAATTGAGTTCGTAAAATACCTGAAACGTGAACAGTATGGTGATCGTCCTTTGTTCTTCGGACCTACTTTCATTACACAATTAGTAGACACAAAACGTACTACTCCTGTATACCTGAAAGGTAAAGACAAATACGAAATCTATGATTATAAGATTGAGTATGTGTATGAAGATCGTGGACAGATGTTATTCCCTCGTTTGTTTAGCCGTCAGGACAATCACCCTCAGTTATATCGTCAGAAATTAGGGCTACGTCCGGATGAACGCCCTACCTTTGCTGATAATATTAAGTTTCTGTTCACTTATCAGATTGGATATATGTATTTCCGCTATTTCGGCTGGAACTTTATTGGTCGGGAGAGCGATATTGAAGGCGCAGGTACATTAACACCTGTAATGGTAGGAAAAGCAGTTCCTGCTGAAGTAGAGCATAACAGAGCTCGAAACAATTTTTGGGCATTGCCACTGATTTTAGGTGCTGTTGGATTGGTATTTCAATTTAATCGTGATAAGGAAGGTTTTGGTGCAACCTTTATTTTGTATTTCCTTACTGGAATAGCGTTGGTATTGTATCTGAACTCACCTCCTGTAGAACCTCGTGAGCGGGATTATATTTATGTAGGGTCGTTTTATGCCTTTACCATATGGATCGGACTGGGAGTAATTGCTTTTGGTGATGCACTACTTAAGTACCTGAAAAATTCCACTACAGTTGCTTTTGCTGCTACGGCTGTTTCTCTGATTGTACCAGGAATTATGCTTCAACAGGGATATGATGATCATGACCGTTCTGGACGCTATATGCAGGTAGATTGGGCAAAGAACTTGTTGAACTCCTGTGCTCCTAATGCAATATTGTTTACAGGTGGAGATAATGATACCTTCCCTCTATGGTACGTTCAGGATGTAGAAGGTTTCCGTACAGATGTACGGGTATGTAACCTAAGTTTGTTGGGAACAGAATGGTATATCAGTCAGATGAAGCGTAAGGTGTATGAATCAGAAGCATTGCCAATCTCTCTGGAAGAGAAAAACTACAAAGGGAAAAATGAGCAAATTCCAGTAATGGAGAATGAGGCAGTAAAAGGCGGTATAAATCTGAAACAATATATGCAACTGGTAAAGGATGAAAATCCAGCTATCCAGTATGCTTATGGCAGCGAAAAACTGACTATTCTACCTTCCAGAACACTGGTATTGCCTGTAGATGTAAATAAAGTACGTAGTATGGGGATAGTGAAAACTGAACTACAGGATTCTATTAAGTCTGAAATGGTGTGGAGTGTGAATCGTGGTGATTTGTTGAAACCAGATCTGATTATGCTTGATATGATTGCCAATAACAATTGGGAACGGCCTATTTACTTTAATACAACATTATCTCAATCCAGCTATCTGGGATTGCGTGAGTATATGCAGCAGGAAGGATATGCTATGCGTTTATTACCTGTTCGGGTACAGGGAGCACGTGATGGCTATGTAAACTCTGACATTATGTTTGATAATATGCTTAAAAAGACATTCTGGCGTAATACAGACAATCCTAAAGTGTATTATGATGCAAACTATCGTGCACTTCCTACTATTGTTCCTCGTCGTGCATTCCTTGAACTGGCAGAGCAATTAATGATGGAAGGTAAGAATGATAAGGCTCGTGAGGTTGCATTGTTCTGCTTGAAGGTATTACCAGATCAGACTATCCCATATGATCTATACACTACACCTTTGGTTTCTGTACTGTTAAAAACTGGAGAGGAGAAAAAAGGCATGGAGGTCGCAAAAATCATGGGAGATCGTGCTGTGAAAAATTTGGATTATTATATGCAGAATGATCCACAGAATGATGACTCTCGGTTAAGTATGTACATTCTGAGCCAGGTTGCCAATGCCTTAAAAGAAGCTGGGAAAAAAGAAGCGGATGCTTATGAAAAAGTATTAAATCGTTATGCTCCTGCTTTTGGCGGACAATAAATACAAGATTATAAATGATAAAAAAGCCCCTGATCTCAGGGGCTTTTTTATTTATCATCGCCGGAAAATGATAGCTAATCAGGTATGGGTAAAACGAAAGGCTTGCATCCTGCGTATAGCAGGAGCACAAGCCTTTGATATAAATGAATTTTTAGTTTATGAATCGCTGAATTAATTAATCATAATTCAGATTTGGGGCCAACCATTTTTCAGCTTCTTCTATGGTCATATTCTTACGTTGGGCATAATCTTCCAATTGATCCTTAGCCATCTTGCCAACTGGAAAATATTTTGCCTGTTCATGAGAGAAATACCATCCACTTACGGAACTTGCCGGATACATAGCAAAGCTTTCTGTTAATGTAATTCCAATCCGTTGTTCTGCGTCCAGCAGATCGAACAAGGTACGTTTCTCTGTATGGTCCGGACAGGCTGGATAACCAGGCGCTGGACGAATACCCTGGTATTCTTCTGCAATCAGATCTTCATTGCTAAGTTTTTCATTGGTTGCATATCCCCAGAATTCCCGACGAACACGTTCGTGCATGAGTTCTGCAAATGCTTCAGCCAGACGATCTGCCAATGCCTTAATCATGATAGAGTTATAGTCATCATGATCTTTCTCATATAGTTCGAGGAGAGCTTCGATACCAATACCTGCCGTAACTGCAAAGGCACCAATGTAATCTGTCTTGCCTGTCTCAAGAGGGGCAATAAAGTCAGATAGACAAATATTTGGGACATTAGATGCTTTTTGACCCTGCTGACGAATAAAGTGAAGCTTGTTTATGATAGCCTCTTGCTTCCGAACCTGAGCATCTTTTACTACATATTTTACATGTTTATGAGATCCATGTTTTTCACAAGGTACCTCTACCACTTCTTCTGCATAATCATAAAGAATCACATCATCACCAACCGCATTTGCCGGATAGAAACCTACTACAGCTTTTGCTTTGAGTGATTTATCTTTTATGATTTTTTGAAGCATTTGTTGTGCATCTTCATAAAGACGTTTCGCTTCTTCACCCACAACTGGGTTATCAAAGATTTTAGGATATTTGCCTTGTAGCTGCCATGTCTGGAAGAATGGAGTCCAATCTATGTATTTAGCAATTTCTGCAAGATCATAATCCTCAAAATAACGGTTGCCTAAAAATTTAGGTTGGTACATAGGAGATGCTTCCCAATCAATTTTCAGACTATTCTCACGAGCTTTTTCGATAGATACATAGTTCTTGTCTTTCTGACGATTCGCATGATCTGAACGAAGTTTGGCATATTCTCCTTTTATCTCCTGGAATATTTCTTCACGGGTTTGTTCATTCTGTACTAGCTTTCCTGCTACTGGCACAGAGCGACTTGCATCCAGCACATGGATAACCGGACCTGAGTAGTGAGGGTCAATTTTAACAGCAGTATGGATACGTGATGTAGTGGCACCGCCAATCAGTAATGGTATGGTAAATCCTTGGCGTTCCATCTCTTTTGCAACGCCTACCATCTCATCCAGACTTGGAGTAATCAAACCACTCAAACCAATGATGTCAGCATTTTCTCTACGAGCGGCTTCCAGAATTTTGTCTGTAGGTACCATTACACCAAGGTCAACGATTTCGTAGTTATTACAACCTAACACCACACCTACGATATTCTTTCCGATATCATGCACATCTCCTTTAACTGTTGCCAATAAGATTTTACCTGCTGAAGAACTTCCACCACCGCTTTTTTCTGCCTCTATAAATGGTAGCAGATAGGCTACCGCTTTTTTCATTACCCGCGCCGATTTTACAACTTGAGGAAGAAACATTTTTCCAGCGCCAAACAGATCGCCCACCACATTCATGCCATCCATTAGCGGTCCTTCAATAACTTTTAATGGACGATCTACTTGCTGACGAGCCTCTTCTACGTCCTGATCGATATAATCTACAATACCTTTTACAAGACTATGAGTCAGACGTTCACCTACTGTTCCGTTACGCCATGCAAGGTCTTCAACTTTTTCCTTGCCTTGAGCTTTTACTGTTTCTGCAAATGCGATTAGTCTTTCTGTTGCATCCTGACGGCGGTTAAGCAACACATCCTCTACGAGTTCCAGTAAATCTTTAGGAATGTCATCATATACTGCCAGCTGACCAGCATTGACAATGCCCATATCCATTCCAGCCTTAATTCCATGGTACAGGAAAGCAGAGTGCATAGCTTCACGTACATGGTCATTACCTCTGAAACTAAACGATATATTGGATACCCCACCTGATACTTTTGCATAAGGAAGGTTTTCTTTTATCCATTTGGTTGCATTAAAAAAATCAACCGCATAGTTGTTGTGTTCTTCAATACCTGTTGCAACTGTCAGAATATTAGGGTCAAAGATGATATCTTCAGGTGGGAAGCCTACTTCTTTTACGAGAATGTTGTATGCTCTTTCACAAATCTGAATCCTGCGTTCATAGGAATCTGCCTGTCCCTGTTCATCAAAAGCCATTACTACAGTCGCTGCGCCATAACGCAGTATCTTATGTGCATAGTCTTTGAATTTTTCTTCTCCTTCTTTTAGAGAGATAGAATTTACAATCGCTTTGCCCTGTACACATTTCAATCCTGCTTCAATAACCTCCCATTTGGAAGAGTCTATCATGATTGGAACACGGGAAATATCAGGTTCGGCTGCTATCAGATTCAGAAAAGTGGTCATCACTTCTACAGAATCAAGCATCCCTTCATCCATATTAATATCTATGACCTGGGCTCCACCTTCTACCTGCTGACGTGCTACACTCAGGGCTGCTTCATAATCCCCTGTTTTAATAAGTCGTGCAAATGCTTTTGAACCTGTTACATTGGTTCGTTCCCCAACATTGATGAAGTTAGTTTCTTTGGTTACCCTTAATGGCTCCAGACCTGACAGTTTCATTGTCTTGTCAAACTGAGGAAGAGGACGTGGCTGATAGTTGGCTGCTACTTTTGCAATAGCCTGAATATGATCAGGCGTAGTACCACAGCAACCACCTATTATATTGACAAAGCTATCTGACAGAAACCCTTCTACAATGGCTGCCATCTCATCCGGAGATTGATCATATTCTCCAAATTCATTGGGGAGTCCTGCATTAGGGTATGCAGAGGTAAAGAAAGGAGATTCTTTTGCTAATGTTTGGACATACGGACGCATTAAGTCTGCACCTAGTGCACAGTTAAGTCCTACAGAAAGCAACGGCAGATGTGATACAGAAGTTAAGAATGCTTCCGTTGTCTGCCCGGATAGAGTACGTCCGGATGCATCTGTGATGGTTCCGGAAACCATGATAGGCAAAGGCTGCTTATCTTTGTTATTGACAAAGAATAAATCAATGGCAAATAAAGCTGCTTTAGCATTAAGCGTATCAAAAATGGTTTCTACCAATAGTATATCCGCTCCACCATCAACAAGTCCGCGTACCTGTTCATAATAAGCGTCAACCAGTTGATCAAACGTAATAGCACGATAGCCAGGATTGTTAACATCTGGCGACAACGATGCCGTACGGTTGGTTGGCCCCATAGCACCTGCTACAAAGCGAGGCTTTTCAGGGTATTTTGCATTAAATTCTATAACAGCTTCTTTCGCTACTTTAGCCGACTCATAGTTTAATTCATATACCAGATCTTCCATATGGTAGTCTGCCATTGCGATAGAAGTACCCGAGAAGGTATTAGTTTCAATGATATCCGCTCCTGCTTCCAGATATTTGGTATGGATTTCCTTGATGATTGCTGGTTGTGTAATAGATAATAGGTCATTGTTACCTTTCAAATCATGGGGGAAATCCTTAAAGCGTTCTCCTCTGTAGTCTTCTTCTGTCAGATGATACCGTTGAATCATGGTTCCCATGGCTCCATCAAGTATGAGGATACGTTGCTTGAGAATATCGCGAATGTCAGTCATGTAGGTATAGGTATATGTTAATGTCGATGTATGGTATATATTCTTAGTATATTGGTAGAGGTTATTTCTTATGTAGGAATCCAATCGTTAGTGTAAAAGGCAGACATATAACTCTTAAAATTGTAAATCTCATAGGGGGCGAGTCCTTTCTGCTGATTATCATAGGGTATTTGCTCTTCTCTATCCAGACGCAAACCTAGTGTTTTAGAATTGAGTATATAGGCATCCAAAGCAAGTCCAGATTGTGGCCTGTATAAATACTTGTTCTGATCAAAAAGGTCAATAGGATAATTAGCTAAAATACCTCCATCTACCATCACGTTTACCTTCTGGCCAGGCGCAGGTTTTGCTATAGTATTACCAAGAGAATCTATAAACATGGCTTTAAAATACAGAGGTATCGACATGGAAATACGAACTGCATCTGATACTTTCATGGCTGGATAGATTTCGTATGACAACGCTTCGACCTTTTGTTGGGTAAGATTGGTGCCTGTGACATATAAATCCCTCATACCGTTTGGGCCTGCCATAGTATGTAGCTGGTCCAGTGTAATATTGTCAAGTCCTGTTTTGGCCTTTAGTTGTTCTTCCAGCCATTTTGTAAACTTTTCACTCCTGTACCAGTTATAATATTTAACAAGGCTATTACTATCACCTATAAATACGAAACGGCCATCGTTCATTTTTTTTACAGGCATAGCATAGATGAGTTGTCTGATTTCATCTGCCGAATATCCTACAGCCAGAAGAGCGGCCTGTATAGCTCCCGCTGATGTGCCACCTACCCGAGTAATCGAATCCAGTATACCCCTCTGCTCCGGTTCCTTAATAGCACCACTATAGGCTATACCCCGAATACCGCCTCCTTCCATTACCAGATTTCGATAAACGGCTGTGGCCTGGCCAAAGCATTGACCAGTTACATAATATGCAAAGAATAGGAAAAAGAGATATCTCATTCCAGTTATTTTTAGCGCCTATACGTATGCAGTTCCAGAGAGGAGGATCATTTGATGGGTTGCAAATGAGGCTTCTTCCTTATCTTTCCCCAAAAAATAGTTTGTTCTGGGGTGGAAAGTAGCACCTTTTTTTACGTTTCAGAGATGCAATTCTGGTAGTAGTAAGATATCTGAAACGAAAAACGGTTGCCAAGACATCATTGGGTCCATTCCCTCCGTCTTTCTGGATAAGCATTTGTGTACAAAGGTATATAATTAAAAGGAAGATAAAAAATAGATACATAGTGATTCATTTATACAAAAAAATCATGGTATCCACAGGAATAAGAACTATCTATGGGAATGTATCCAAAACAAAGGTGCTATTTTTGTTCTGATAGATGGCAAAGAATAGTGTGGATACATGTTGTTACATTTTAAACATCCTTCATTTTTTTTATTTATGAAATTAGGTGCCATCGATATAGGGTCAAATGCTGCCCGTATGCAAATCAGTCTGGTATTATATGATGGAGATAAAGTGTCTTTTAAACAGGTAGAGTACATTCGATTTCCACTTCAATTAGGGAAAGATGTTTTTCATTCTGGCGTAATTGGTCCTCAGCGCGAAGCAAATCTGACCAAGTTTATACATGCCTGTAAGTTGTTGTTTGAATTGCATGAAGTAGATCAGTTTCGTCTTTGTGCTACATCTGCTATGCGTGAAGCAGAAAACGGACCCGATATTGTAAAGCGGATTCAGGAAAAACTGAATATGCGTATTCAAGTCATCACAGGCAATCAGGAGGCTGAGTTGGTCAATAATGTAGTAGTACGTGAATTGGATACAGCTACTTATGTGCACATTGATGTAGGAGGAGGGAGTACTGAATTGAATGTATATGTAAATCAGAAAAAAATTGCAGCCCGGTCTTTCAAGATTGGCTCAGTACGATTACTGGAAGAGCCTAAAAAAGCTGCGCGTCAATGGAAGTCCATGAAAGAATGGTTGGAAGAAGAACTTAGAGGGCTTTCAGAGCCTATCTATGCTGTAGGAACAGGAGGGAATATCAGTAAAATTTATGAGATGGCTAAACTTTACCAGTTCACACAACAGAGTGTAAGTGGAATGGTAAGTCGGGACGATATTGCAACCATTCATGATTTTGTAATGCGGCATTCTGTAGAAGATCGGATCAATAAACTACGTTTGAACCCTGATCGGGCGGATGTTATTGTACCTGCAGCAGAAATATATTTATATGTAATGCAGTGTGCCAATGCTGATCTGATCAAAGTGCCTGAAATAGGTCTGATTGATGGGATTATACAAGGACTCTATGAGAAAATAAAAAAGTTAAGAGTATAAAAAAGTAAAAGCCCGTTTATTCTTCTTTACAAACGGGCTTTTACTTTTTGATAATAAGGTCTTATCGTCTTTTCCACTGGAGGAGTTTCAGTTTCCAGTAGAACCATGAATCTACATCGCCATTGTGTACATGGAACTCACTACGATAAATCTTGTCGAAAAGCTTAATCGCATCATCAAGCTGATTGTTTTTTAAATACGACCATGCTAGGTAATATTCAGCTTCCTGATAATAATCATATGTGTTTTCTTTTGCAGATAGATATAGAACTTGCTTAAAACAATAGATTGCAGCAGAGGCTTGATTTATGGCAAGGTATGCATTGCCTGCAAGAAACGTTTCTGTAAGACCTTTCTCTTTGCTTCCCTTATATAATTCTACTACACGCACATAGTTAGCATTAGCGTACTCTGTGTGAATAAGATATTCTGTTTTGGGATGTTTGGGGCCTGCTTCGCCACGAACTGCATCGGAGGTAAAACTACTAAAGTCATCGCTATACAGGCTATTGGGAGTCAGTGACATAAAACCAATAGCTGACCAGGCAACGATAAGGAACACAATAATAGCTGCTATTCGTAAATAAAAGCGTATATTTTGTGTAGATGTATCCTGATTCTTTTTCTGTAAGCTTACCATTTTCTTATGGATTTCTTTTAATTCTTCACGTTGTCCATAGCTGCGAATCAACGTGCTGGCTGTACGTATTGATGTTACTTCTTCCTGTAAAGAAGAGTTAATTGAGAGTTGGTCTTCAAACTTGGCTTTCTCTCCGGTATTGAGTTCATTACGCAGGTATGCATCTATGTATTCCCAGCGTTCTTGTTGTGTGTTATTCAGTTCCATATGCCAGTAGTTCTTTAACTGTGTTTTTCATACCCGGATTCGTATCAATCCAATCAATTAGCTTCTTCATGCACTTGTACTTCTGATTACGAACTACTTGTTCACTTTCATAATGCATACGTTCGTAGATTTCTTTCATAGAAAGGTTTTCGTAATAGTAGTAGACTAAAATCTTTTTACATGTTTCACCTAGCTGCTCTATTAATTCTAATACCTTCTGCTTAGACTCGTTTTTGATCAGTGCTTCCTGTAAATCTTCTGACTCTTTAGACTGGGGTTCGTATGATTCTGTATCACGGATAAACATACGGTCTCTTTTTTTAAGTTCATTAAGCCATATATTGCGGGCAATGGCATATAAAAAAGTCTTGATACTTGACTCTCCTCTGAATTTTTCACGTTCTACGAGATCAACAAAAGTGATGATCGTTTCCTGAAAAATATCTTCGGCATCTTGCTGACTCCCTTTATTCTTTCTAATGAAGTTAGTTAGATTCTCAAAGTGCTCCGTATATAAATAACTAATAGGTTGTTCAAGATTTCTTCCGAACTTGACTAGCTGTATAATTTCCTCATCCGAATATCGTTTACCGATTTTCATTGTGTCGGGTATAAGTTTGTAAATAGTGCTTAGTTAAATGTAACCCAAATTTTGAAAAAAAATTAAAAAAATCATGGAATCCTGTTTACTTTTTAGGCTAGACCCTCATTAAAACCTACTGGTTTTTGTATCTGAATTTTCTTTGAGTCTATTTTAACTTTGTTGGTTACAATTTGGAGCGGGTATTTTACCAATGTAGTATGATAAGAATGAATGAAGGGAAAAAAAGGATTTTCGAAGATTTGGTAAAATAACTATGAAAGCAAAAAATAATTCAGGCAAAGTTCGTGTGTTTTTGATTATTCTATTGGTGTGTTTCTGGGGTATTATGATTCGTCTTGTGATGATTGAAGATACATGGGTAATTGCACTTTTGGGATTTTTATCATGGACAGCGTTTTTACTTTTCTCAATGCGCAGGACTTTAATACAATGGATACAGCAGCCGCCTTCTCATCCACATAGAAATATTCGTGCAGACCGACCCTATCCTGCTAGATAAGGTATTACAGATCTGACAAGACAAATAGATTTCTTCATGCTTGATCAAAAAAATGCAAAGTCATTGACCTTGCATTTTTTTTATGGTTATATTTCGGCAAGATAGCTTTATCCGCCTTTTACCTGTTATTCTGAAACCTCTTATATCAGAATAGAGATATTTTTGCTGTGTTGAGGTAAAAGCCATGGATATTGTATAGCAAGTATATCCGACTGAATATTTTGCACTATATAATCTACTACTCATGTTTGTATTGTCAGAGACCCCTTCCATTGCTAATCACTTTATTGCTGAACTTCGGGATATTGATATTCAAAAAGACAGAATGCGTTTTCGGCGCAATATGGAAAGATTAGGCGAGATGCTGGCATATGAGGTCTCCAAGTCGTTGACTTATGAAACTGCTCAGATTCAAACTCCTCTGGGAGTATCTGAAACATTACTATTAGAACAGCAACCGGTTCTGGGAACTATCCTTCGGGCTGGATTGCCCATGTATCAGGGGTTTGTCAATGTATTTGATAAAGCAGAAAGTGCATTTATAGGAGCATATCGCGGAAAACCTAACGATGACTATTCGTTTGATATTGAAATGCAGTATACGGCCATGCCTGATCTTGAGGGAAAAGTGTTGATTCTGATAGATCCTATGTTGGCAACTGGTAAATCTGTGATCAGGACACTGACTTCATTACGTACATTTGGGAAGCCTGCCTCGGTGCATCTGGTATCTGCTATTGCTACTCATGAAGGTGTAAGTTATGTGCAACAATATTTCCCTGAAGCAAAATTCTGGATTGGGGCACTGGATGAAAGCCTGAATCACAAATATTATATTGTACCTGGACTGGGTGATGCTGGTGATCTGGCTTTTGGTGAGAAAATGTAAAATGTTATAAGTTTGTGAATTCTTGAAGTAAGAAAAGTCCATGACTAACAATCATGGACTTTTGCTACTGTCAGTTACTCAGATTGCGGTTCCTTTCACTGGCAACTACAACTAAACAAACGCTTAGTTTTTACCGTCTTTCCTATCTTCTTTTCTGTCACGTACATTTTCTCTGCGATCTCTTCTGTTTTCCGCTCTGTCTCGTACGTCTTCTCTACGATCTTTGCGATCCTCTGCTTTGTCTACTTTATCTTCTAATTTGTCAAGTTTGCCTCCATTGTGTTTGGCATCACGTACATCCTCTCTTTTATCTCTTTTGTCTTCTCTACGATCTGCACGATTTTCACGTCTGTCGGCTCTGTTTTCTTTCCGATCTGCTACATCTTCTGCCCGATCTATTTTGTCTTCAATCTTGTCTTTATTTATAGGTGTTGTTTGCGCCTTTAGTTCATTGGTAAAGAAAAACAATGCGATTAGTGCAAAACCTGTAATTAAAGATTTCATAAGGAGTGAATGTGTTTTCATAATTGTATTTTGTTAAATGATATCTGTTAGAGTGGTTTCAGCTAATAAGGTTTAATCAGAAGGTAAAAATTTAGTATACCCAAAAAACTATGGATATATAGTGCATTGTCATTTGGTCTGAAATGGCATGAGTCGGTTAGGCTTGTAAGAAAAGTGTACTCAGGTAAAAATTAGTAAGGTTGACGTCTAAGAATAGTAATCCCGGATATTGCTAATAATATAGTCCTGTGCTTCTGATGAAAGGCCAGGATAAAGAGGAAGACTAAGACAGGTATCTGCAATTAGCTCAGCAATAGGAAAGGAACCGGATTGGTAACCAAGATTCTTATAAGCTTGTTGTAAATGAGGTGGAACAGGGTAATGTATCATTGTACCTATTCCTTTTTCTGTTAGGTAGGATTGGAGGTCCTGGCGGTCTGATACCTTTATGACAAATAGATGCCATACTGTATGAGCTTCAGGAAGTATTACCGGAAGGGTGATTGAGGGGAGGTCAGCAAGATAGCGGATATAATAGTGGGCTAATTGCTGACGTTGTTGATTCCATTCTGACAAATAATGGAGCTTTACATGCAATAAAGCCGCTTGTAGCTCATCAAGACGAGTATTAAAACCCTGTATATCTGAGTAGTATTTCTGGCTGGAACCATAATTTTGTAGTTTACGCACCATTTCTGCCAGTTCTACATCCGGAGTAGTAATTGCTCCTGCATCTCCCAATGCTCCCAGATTTTTAACAGGATAAAAACTGGTGGCATTTATATGTCCCCAACTGCCAACAAGCTTGTTGGCATATTTCGCTCCCTGGGCTTGAGCGAAATCTTCGACGATCCACAGTTTATACTTACCTGCAATACCAGTAATAGCTTGCATATCACAGGGCTGTCCATACATATGAACTGCCATAATCGCTTTTGTGCGTGGAGTAATGGCTGCTTCAATGGCTGTTGGATTGATATTGTATGTATAAAGATCTGGTTCTACAAAGACAGGTGTTGCCCCAGTATGAGTAATGGCTAATACACAAGCTATGAAACAGTGGGCAGATACAATTACTTCGTCTCCTGGACCAAGCGCAAGTGCCCTTAGACTAACGTGTAAAGCATCTAATCCATTAGATATACCTATACAGTGATTCGTTTGACAAAATGCTGCAAATTCAGATTCAAAAGCCTTGACCTGCTCACCCTGAATATACCAGTGTGAATCAAGTACCAGAGTCATTTGTTCAATTAGCTGTTTTCGAATGTTCTGATGTTGATAAGCTAGAGAATAAAAGGGGATTTGCAAATCGTTTGTATTGGATTAAAAATAAAACAAAGAATAAATAGGCTACGATATACTAACGAAAGTGTACAAATTCAAGCATTTAGATAGCCTATAAAAAAGAGAAAGGAGGCAAAACCTGCGTTTTCCTCCTCTCTGAATATAGGGTAAGAATACCTTATGCTTGTTCTTCTGTAGCAGGTTCTGAAGATTCTGCAGACTCTTCGGCTGCTGGAGCTTCTTCCACAACAGTATTTTTTTTGATGATAGCTTCGGCACGAGCTTCTTTTTTCTTCGTTTCTTCTGCCAGACGAGCTTTCGCTGCATCATCTTTCTTCTTAACAATGCCTGCAACTTTGTTCTCAACCTGTTGTTCTTTCGATTTTTTCCAGTCTTCGAACTTTGCATCTGCTTGTTCCTGAGTAATAGCTCCTTTCAGTACGCCTACTTGCAGGTGTTTTTTCAACAATAAACCTTCATGAGAAAGAATAGTGCGAGCAGTGTCTGTAGGCTGAGCCCCTTTTAGCAACCAATCCAATGCGCGGTCTGTATTTAGTGTTACAGAAACCGGGTTAGTGTTAGGATTGTAGTTACCAATTTTTTCAATGAAGCGACCATCCCGTGGTGCTTTAGCGTCAGCAACGATGATATCATAGATTGCTAACTTTTTACGTCCGCGACGTGTTAATCTGATTTTTACTGCCATGTGTGTATTTATGGTTATCGACGGAACCCGTCCGTCATTTTTCGGGACGCAAAGATAGAATATTAAACTTATAAATTAAACTATATACCCTGAAAAAATATTTACAAGGTTGATATTCACTACTTTTGACTTCTGTAAATATCTGTTAATGCCTTTGTCTGAGCAATGGTGAAATCTACATTTTCAAAATACTAAATTTGATTGTTTAATAGAGTGAAATGGCAGGGGTATTCTGAAGCCATTTTTCTCTACTCTCATTTTCCTGTACAGGAGTAATAAGAATTTCTACACAACCGGATTTATCCACCAATGGGAATATCTGTAATACACAACCTATATATGCAAGTACATTGGCCAGGTAGTTTTGTAAAGGCTCTGTTCCTGTAATACAAGCGGCAAAATAATCTGTCAGTGAATGGCCTGTTACTTCTTCGGCAATGGCTATATAATCATCATGTGTATAGCCAATACCTGTTTTTCCAAATCGTTGCCAAAGCAATTGCATGACTGTATCAAGTGACTTCTGATCATTTGTGGATCTGCGTATTTCCATATCCAGAATAAAGGCAGCAAGGGCTCCTTTGTGATAAATAGATACTTTTCGATTGGGCACACCTGCACTATAGCCATCTACCCACAGATCAAAAGACGACTCAATTAAAGACAAGCGAGCTGCGTTACTTTGCATAAAATGCCGGTTAAAAGTACGGGTAATTTCGGCATAGTAACGGGAAGGATCGAAGAATCCGGATCTTGCCAGAAATAAATCTCCATAATAGGTGGTAACTCCTTCTGCTACATAGCCCGTTGGAAAATAGTTTTCCTGTGTGAGATCATAGGGTAATAATTCCTTAGGGCGTATTGTACAGATATTCCATGCATGGAAAAGTTCATGAGAGGCTAAGCCCATCAATTCTTCATAAAGTGAGTGGCCTATCTGTTCGGCAGGCCCTAGGGTCATCACTGTAGAGTTTCGATGTTCTACACCATGATAGTGTTGGTAAGGCAGTAGAAATAGTAAGAAATGATAATCTCTCTGGGGAAATTCGCCCATTGTATTAATTTGTACTTCTGTAAACTGACGAAAATCTTCCAGTGCTTTTTCCCAGTTTAACATTCCTTCGCCTCCTTGTACCCATATATGGAAAGGTATCTTATCTACGTGATATGTATAATGTTGCAGGCTGGCAGAGGCCATCATTGGACTGTCTGCAAGCTCATAATAATCTTTTGCATACAATGAATGAGGCTCTATAGCTTTTAGTCCACACCCAATTGTATAGGAGTTATTGAAAATGAGTTTAACCTGGCAAGGCTCATCCATTCGTTCTGTCACATAAAACAAACAGTTGATAAAGTTAATGTATACCAGATTTTCGTCAAGCCACGAATTACCTGCATCCATCTGTTGTGCATAATATTCATAGTTAACTGTAGCTTCTGTGTGACCATTCATATGGATGCGCCAGCGTTCACGGGTAATCTTTTCTATAAACAATGGCTCCTGGTTAGTAGTGTAGCTTCGGACAGATAAAATATTCTTAGCATAGTTAGATAGTTCATATCTACCCGGACGCCACGCCGGAAGTTGCAAATCAACTACAGGTGTATCTATCTGTTCAATGTGTAGGGTAATGTTTAGTATGTGTTCCGAGGCATTCAGGCAGTCAATAGTATAGTGCATAGAAGATTGGTTTTGAATAGGAAAGACAAAACAGAAAACAAAGATAAGGAGGTTTATGAACAAGGTGATACAGATGGAATAATAGATCTGATTACTAGCAATAACTTTTCCCAATTTTTAAAGGTTACATAATGTCTGATTATCCACTAATGAATAAAGAAGATCTCATTTTATTAAAACTATATTTCATCTCATAAACCCTATGTTTTTACTAATCCTTGGTTTAATCATTCTCATTATTGGATTTTCTCTTCCTGCTAAAAATCCTCGTGTTGCCGGAACCAGCATTGTACTAAAATGGATTGCGGCTGGTATGATCTTTATTGGAGTTCTTACCTCAACTATCAAACAAATTGATGTAGGGGAAGTAGGTGTTAAAAGTTTGTTTGGGAAGGTGCAGCCGGATATTCTGGAAAGCGGCCTGCATATGGTGAATCCATTTGTAGATATTACAACATTTGATATCAAAACCCAGAATTATACTATGTCAAGTGTACATGATGAAGGAGATCAGGCAGGAGGGGATGCTATCAGAGTACTTACTGCAGATGGTTTGGAAGTTGTGATTGACCTAACTGTACTCTATCGGGTAATGGATAAGGAGGCTCCCCGGATTCTGCGTGAAATGGGTACAGACTACCGGAATAAAATTGTACGTCCTATTACCCGTACCAAGATTCGTGACAATGCTGTTTATTATGATGCAGTATCGCTGTATTCTGTAAAACGTGATGAGTTTCAGGATCGTATCTTTAAGACAATCGAAGCCGACTTCAAGGCTCGCGGACTAATGCTTGAACAGCTACTGGTGCGAAATATTAACCTGCCTGAATCTGTAAAGCTGGCAATCGAATCAAAAATTAATGCGGAACAAGAATCACAGAAGATGCAATTTGTATTGGCTAAAGAACGCCAGGAAGCAGATCGTAAGAGGGTAGAAGCTCAAGGTATTGCTGATTATCAGAAGATCTTGTCTACTGGTTTAAGTGACAAACAACTGCAATATGAATTAATAAAGGCACAAAAAGATATTGCATTGTCTCCCAATGCGAAAGTGATTATACTGAATGGACGCAACAATACTCCTATTATGCTGGGTGATAAATAACTAGTTAATAAGCCTATAGCCAGAAATGAGAGAGTCTGGCTATAGGCTCTAATAGAAGCATATTTATTTTGATCCTGTATAGCTCAATCCAAGAGTAGAATTCAACTGAGAACTTTTTACTCCTGCTACATTATAACTCTCATAGGAATTATCCAGTGTTGAGGTAAGTGAAAAATGTTTGTTGAGTTTGAATACAAGTTGTGAGATGGAATTCCATCTCAGGTTTTTCTTATTGATTGCAGGCTGGAAGAATACAGTGCTTTGAATAGTTAATTTGTCCTTGATAATTTCTACCCGAAACCTGAAACGTGTTGAATTTCGTAATACGTTTAAATCTTCTGTGTCACCGGAAATAAAATCCGTTGCTTCACGCAGAAATGCATTACTTATAGAAACCTGGACTCGTGAGCTGGGTAACCGTTTGCCTCCAATAATCCGCCAGCCTACACCTACACCAATATTCAATCGATCATTGATTTGTCGCAGATTGCTTTGTTCATAAATGCCAAACAATAGTCCATACACATCATGTTGACTATAAAACCAGGTATTATTAAAATCAAAAAAAACTTCACGTTCCTGTAATACCTCATTGTTAGTACCATATTGAAAGCGGGGGGATGAGTAAAATCCCCAGATAGAATTTGGATTTTCATGATTTAAACCTAATCGTAATGTTAACAGTTTCCGGTTAACATTACCTGAATTAATCATCCCATCCAGACCTAAAACATAGGTCCAGCTAGGAGGTGGAGGGGGAGTTGGCTTTGCAGGAGGTTTGACTGTATCACGTTTGATAGTGTCAATTTTTATTGTATCTTTTTTGATAGTAGCATTTTTCTTAATAGACGCACTATCTATTTTGTATTGAGTACTGTCTACAATTTGTGCATGTGAGTAGGTAATAGCACTGCATATGCCGAGAAAGAGTATCAAAATAAATTTCATCTGAATAGGATAATTAAAGTCATGACTCCCTTGAGTGTATAAACTCAAAATGTCTCACAAAATAAATTAGAATGATTGATAACTATCTTAAAAATGACGACACAACTTTAGTGCCTGTTGATTTTATTTAGAAGAAAAGCCTGATTTACCGTTTGGAGGCAACTTCAACCCGTTTTCGTTTATAGAAAGATTCAGCTGTCATTTGCAGGTTGCGCAATGCTCCATAGATCTCTTCTGGCATACTGTTTCCATAAATGGCACGATCTGCGATCTGAAGCGAATCTGATAGCTTGGAATTAGAAATAATCTCAGTAATTTCTTTCGTAGTATAGGAACTATACGGCTTATCATGTAATAATTCCATATACTGTTTCCATAATACAACTGTCATTTCGACCGCAGAGGTTTCTTTTTGCTGGCGAACTTTACGGCGCAGTTTTTCATAATGACTCACAAAGCTGCGATGTTCTCTCCAGAGTCGATATAAACGGTATTGTCGTTTTATCTGACGTCCAAAAACTACATATAACAATAACAATAACAATCCTGATGCCAGGAAAATAACCAGTATCAAGCGATAATCAAGTGTTTGTGGTACTGGAATGTATTCAACATTGGTCTTGGGAGACAGAAAACGCGATGGTTGTCCAAGAAGTTGCTGTACAACAACTGAGTCTATGGTTGCATACACAGTTGTACAATCCTTTTGTTGAACAATATAAACAGGTAACTGGAGTTTTTGAATGGGCGCTATATTAAATGTGGTAAGGGTATATACTACACTGTCTATGCTGCCTTTGGCATCTGTACGTGTAGGAAAATAATCTTTATGATCCCATTCAAAAGGTGAGAAGTTGTATCCGGAATCTGGAAATATAACCTGCATTTCAGCTGGATGTCTGAAACTGAGTGTATATCTGATCGGGAGCCCGATTTTAGCACTGTCTACCAGAAACTTACCATGAGGTTTTAGCTCCTGAGCAAGACATGAGGGGAATAAGTGAAATAAGATTATAGTAACCGGGGCAATCCATTGTATTGATTTTTGATACTTGCCAAATAGAGATGTAATGGTATTTAGGTGTAACTTCTGCATAGACAAAAGGCCCTGACATTATGATTAGGTTGGAATATAAACTATTGATTTCGTACTCTAAATAGTCGCACTAGTGCTGGTACAAAGTCTTCATTGGTTTGTACTGCCAGATAATTTGCTTCATTCTGACGACAAATACGTTCCAGTTCCTGCTGCTGTTGCTGAAATGTACTACGCATACGTCTCTGAAAACGTGGAGATGAAGTATTTCTCCATACCATTTGTCCGGTTTCTTCATCATAAATAGGAATGATACCTAATTTAGGAAGCTCTGTTTCCCGTTTGTCCAATATATGGATCACGACCAGATCATGTTTTTTTGCCAGAGCTTTCAGCGTAGTTTCGTAATCACTATCAATAAAATCAGAGATAAGCACAATAACGCTTCTTCTGCGAATGATGTTCAAAACAAAGCCCATTGCACTACGGAGATTGGTTTTGGCAGAACGAGCTTCCAGTTTAAATAAGGTTGAGATCAGTAAATAACCTTGTTGAAGCCCTTTATCTGGTTTTACATATTTCTCTTTCTGATCTGAAAAACATACTACTCCCACCTGGCTTTGTTCCTGTAGGGCAGAGAGAGCCAGCACTCCACAGATTTCTTTGGCCAGATCTATTTTACTTTGTCCTTTTTTGCCAACTTGTTGTGACGCACTGACATCCAGGAGAAAAAATACGGTTTGTTCTCTCTCTTCCCGAAACAATTTTACAAATGTACCATGTCCTTTTGCACTGGAATTCCAGTCAATCGTACGTACATCATCACCATATTGGTAGGCTCTCAGATCATTAAATTCCAATCCGTTGCCTTTAAAAACAGAATGTAAGTCACCATGCATTTGTGTTGTTACAGCCTTTCGGATGCGAATCTGGAATTTACGGAGCCGGGATATAATGTCACGCATAGAATCGTCTGGATTTAAGCTGGCAAAGATAGATGGTTTTCATAGGTAAGAGATAGTATCGCAACGTAAATTTGAAGGAAATGGATATATAATGAAAAATAATATGCTTTACATGTTAAAAAATGCCTGTATCTGGAATAAAATTTGAGTGCGAATGCACGCGTCTATTCGCCAAATCTGAAATAGTATTTATAACTTTGTTGTATGAAGTATAAGAAAATAGTAGTAGGTATTACATTTTTGCTAAGTGCATGTGTTACAGATCCTAAGCCTCCTGCTGGAGCATTAAGTAAGGAGCAGATGGTTGCTATATTGGTAGAGGTGCATATTGCAGAGGCTAAAGCGCAGCAGGCTGGTTTCAGAACCAGTGACTCTACACAGTTTTATTACAAGTATCTGGAGAAAAAAATATTGAAGGATTTTAAAACAGACTCAACACAGTATCATGATAGCTATCGGTTTTATGTACAGCACATTAAGCTAATGAACGAAATTTATACAGCGGTAGTTGATACATTGACTGCAAGACAATCGGAAGGAAGGATGCCAGAAAAAATAAATCTGGATTCTGTACGAACCAAAAAAAAACTAAGAAAATATTTTAACTGAAACTATGTGAAAATCCCTGTTGTATGGGATAGGGAAGAATTATGTTATATCCTAAAAATTTAGAACAGAAGTTAGGCTTTGATCAGATTAGAGAATGGATCAAGCAAGAGTGTAGTGGAACATTAGGAAAAGCCTTTGTCGAAAAAATGCGTTTCTCCAATGACTACGATATGATAGATAAGTTGGTGCGGCAAACTGCAGAGATGAAGACAATCATGCTGCTTCATGTAGATGAATTTCCTTCCTCTAACTTTATAGATGCTGTACCGCATTTGGCAAAATCGGCTATCGAAGGGATGTTTTTGACAGAAGAAGAGTTCTTTGAGATAAAATTATCTTTACGTACAATTTATGATTGTCTGATTTTTTTTAAAAATCAGGAGGAAAATGTATTTCCTCAGCTTAAAGAACTAACTCAGGCTATTGATATTGATTCAACTTTACTAAAAGATATTGACCGGGTTATTGATCAGCGTGGTAAACTGCGCGATGATGCATCTCCGGAATTACAGGCTATTCGCAGACAGATTATTGCTGAACAGGCAAATCTGCGTAAAAAGCTGGAGAGTATATTGAAGCAATCCATCAATCAGGGATACACATCAGATGATGCTTCGGCAACAATTCGTAACGGACGTATGGTAATCCCGGTTGCAGCTGAACATAAACGTAAGATAAAAGGATTTATCCAGGACGAATCTGCTACTGGACAAACTATTTATCTGGAACCGGTTGAGATTTTCGATCTGAATAATGAGATTACCGAACTGGGGTATCGGGAGAAACGTGAGATAATTCGTATTCTAACACATCTGACAGATCGGTTACGCCCACATGTGCCTAATCTTAAGAAGGCTTATACATTTCTGGGACTAATAGATTTTATCAGAGCGAAAGCAAAATTTGCCCTTCGTACGCAGGCTAATCTGCCAATTTTCTCAAAGAAAACGATTTTGATTTGGGAAAACACGAGACATCCATTGTTGTATCTTTCATTTCAGAAACAAGGCAAATCAGTTATCCCGTTAAGTATCAAACTGGAAGAAAAGCAACGAATATTGGTTATCTCAGGACCTAATGCCGGAGGAAAATCCATTGCTTTGAAAACAGTAGGTCTGACTCAATATATGTTTCAGTGTGGCTTATTGGTATGTATGGACGACCATTCACAGATTGGACTGTTCCGTGATATCTTTATTGATATTGGCGATGAACAGTCGTTGGAGAATGACCTGAGTACCTATAGTTCACACCTGACAAACATGAAGTATTTTCTGCAACATGCAGACAAAAATACATTGTTCTTAATTGATGAATTCGGTACAGGTACTGAACCAGGTATGGGAGGAGCTATTGCTGAAACTATTCTGGATGCGTTGCAACAAAAGAAGGCTTTCGGTGTGCTAAATACACACTATGGTAATCTGAAAGCCTATGCTAATCGTACAGAAGGAGTTGCCAATGCTGCTATGCGTTTTGATGCAGAGCATCTGGAACCTCTGTACCAGTTGGAGATTGGCAGACCTGGAAGTTCGTTTGCTTTTGAAATTGCTCAAAAAATTGGATTGCCTCGTGAGATTGTCACAAAATCAAAGCAGAAAGTAGGCACTACGCAGGTTGACTTTGATAAGATGTTGCGTGAACTTGAAACAGAAAAACAAAAGTTTGCTGAACAGAATCGCGAATTGCAGGCCAAAGAAAAAACATTGAATGAAACTCTGGCCAAGTACAGTACATTGAAAAACGAGCTGGAGACAGGGCGCAAACAACTGTTAAATAAGGCTAAAGAGGATGCCCGCCGATTAGTCAAAGATGCCAACCAGAAAATTGAAACTACCATTCGGGAAATACGTGAAGTCAAAGCTGAGAAAGATCTGACTAAAATGCTGCGTCAGGATCTGGCAGATTTTGAGAAAAAATTGAAACCAGAAGATGTAGTAGTAGAACTGGAAACTGCACCTGAGATTAAAGTAATTGGAGGGACAATCGAAGAAGGAGACTTGGTGCGTATTAAAGGACAGAATACAGTAGGAGAAGTATTAAGCATCAAAGGAAAGGATGCTGAAATCAGAATCGGCGAACTAAAGTCCAATGTTAAAATCAATCGTCTGGAGAAAATAAGCCGGAAAGAATACCGTCAACAAACGGTGGAGAACCAGCCTCGGATGCAGGGAATTGATATGAATGAGAAAATGGCAAATTTCAGTACACAATTGGATTTGCGTGGCAAACGGGGTGAGGAAGCTTTGACCGAGGTTGATGCCTGGATTGATCAGGGTATTATGCTGGGGTCGTCAGAGTTACGTATTGTACATGGGAAGGGTGATGGTATTCTGCGTAATCTGATTCGGAATCATCTACGCCGTTATCGCGAAATTGCCTCTATGAATGATGAACATGCTGACCGAGGTGGATCTGGTGTGACAATTATTAAAATGAAATAAGGTACAAAGGTGGACTTACAGGTTCACCTTTGTTGTTTTGTATGGTTATAGTTTACTCAAAGTCCATCGCCATCCGAATGTCCGCACGGGAATACGGTGTGTCCTGCATGGCTACTTCCTGAAAACCAACGGTGGTATACAAAGCCAGGGCAGGAGCAAGCTTTCGATTCGACTCCAGAAACAGATGCTTAGCTCCGGTTTGTCTGGCTTTTTCGATAGCTGCCAGACACAATTTTTTCCCAATACCCAAGCCTCTTACATTTTCATCTACTGCCATTTTTGCCAGTTCCATTGTTGTATCATCTACTTTGACCAATGCAACTGTACCTACAACTGTATTATCTTGAAGTGCAAAAAGAATCTGGCCTCCATCATGCAGTATATGTTCATGTGGATGATCCAACTGTTCCAGATCATGTGGCTCAACTACAAAATATTTGGAGATCCAGGCAATGTTAAGCCTTTTGAAATCTTCTGCAAACTGTGGTTGGTAATCGAGAATTCGTATGGTTTCCATAAACTGAAAGGGTTTGATTTTATAAATGATGAAATTCCTTGAATCGAAGCAGATATTCTTTTTCTGTCAGTAGATCTTCAACCTCAGTTATGGCCAGTATTAGATTGTGTTGTCGGTTATTGATGAGATCTTCATTTACCTGACGGATTTTTTCCCAGATATCCTGTAGTTTGGGTAATAGTAATTTTCCTTTTTTAGTGAGAGTAAGGATACGTTTTCGTGCATCTGTTTTGGATTTAGCAGATGTAATCCAGCCTTTTTTCTCTAGTTCTTTAGCTAATTGAATTACTCCCGGATGACTAATGCCAAGGTTATCAGCAATCTCCATGATGCCTAATTCAGACTTTTGGCTGAGTATATAAAATAGAGGAAACCACTTGGGTTCAAAGTCCAAACCATAATCCTGGTATACACTATTGGCTTGTTTCATGATTTTATCACTGAGTCGCTTGAGCCGACTACCAAATGCCAATGCGCCCAGATCTTTCATTAAATCCATATTCGTAATTAATTACGTAACTAGTTACGAATATTTGAAAAAATATAATCATTGTCAAGTATTTGTAAGATATTTTAAAAGAGAAAGCAAGTAGTGCAATACATTTCATTATCAGATGTTGGGAAAAATTATATTTTCAATGCAACCTTCCAGTAGAAAGGCGCATTGAAGCAATACAAACCTAAACCAATACCAATGAAAAAGGCTTTACTGGAGTCGTGTAGACAAGGCAATATGTTTGCTCAGCGGCAACTGGTCGAGCTGTATTCCAATCGGTTGTATCGATTGTGTCTACGATATATGCGTAATGAATTTGATGCAGAAGAAGTGTTGATGAATGGATTCCTACGTTTTTTTGAAACACTCCATTCCTTCGAATACCGGGATGATAATGGTCTGGAAGCCTGGTTGAAACGAATAATGGTCAATGCGGCACTTATGTATCTGCGCAAAACAAAAAATTTGTCTTTGCTGATGCATGAAGAAGATGTGATTATTCCAGAAAATGCTACTGTTGAATCACAGTTGAACTCTGAAATGATCTACAGCCTTATTTTACAGCTTCCAACTGGTTATCGAACAGTTTTTAATTTATATGCCATTGAAGGATATTCTCATGCTGAAATAGCAGAACAATTGGGAATCAGTGAAAATACATCCAAATCACAACTCAGCCGGGCAAGAGCTTTGCTACAGAGCTGGTTAATAAAACAAGGTTATGAACATACCACCCGAAGATATTGACCGTTTGTTTCGTGATGCTGTCCATCAGATGGAAGACACCCCTTCTTCAACTAGATTTCGTCAGGATCGGTTCTGGCAACAGCTACAGCCTCAATTAGAGCCTAAAAGAACTTCTCGTAAAGTACTGTGGTTTCGCATTGCTGCTGGAATCGGTGTCTTTTTGCTGGTAACAACTGTGGTATGGCAATTTTATTTGCAGCAACAACAGTTAAATGTATATGCTATGGAGTTGAACCAATTAAAGTCAGCTTATTCTAAAGCTACGCTTAAGCTTGAAAAGAGTAATGACTCAACCTATACAGAAAGAGTTGTAACTAATAACGTAGAGAAAAAGGATACGCTATACATTATAAAAACTACTTCTATACCTCTAATACAAAAACAATTTATTGAGACACCTCTGGCTTTGGTTGATACAACATCACTGAAGGGTAGCGATTCTATACCTCAGAATGTTATTAAACCTTCCCAAATGGCAAAAGCACATAAGCCTTTCAGAGTAGTTCATGCCAATGAAGTACCGCGTTCTACAAATTATTCAGACATGCAGGACGATCCATCTTTTGTGGTAAAACAACAGGCTACTGACGATCATACACCCAAACTCACTATTACTCTTACCAGAAAACAGAATTGATTTTATGAAACATCTTTTGTGTTGTACTATGCTCATGTTGAGCATAGCCGGGATTTCATTTGCCCAAACCACTACTGATGATTGGCTTACAGATAAGCCTTCCTCTATAAAAAAGACCCCTTTTGTGAAAGAAGATCGGCAACTCATTATTCCATTGGAAAATGAGAATAAAGTAATAATAGGCTTACAGGACAATGCAGATCTATTGCGGTTTCGTAATGTAGATTCTCTATTAACAATCTTTCTGCAGGATCTGAGTCAGATAAAAGATTCACTAAGTTCCTCTACAGAATCCCTAAAGGTTCTATACAGATTAAAGAAACAGGAACGAAACATGCGTTTCTGGAGATATCCTATGAGTCATACACAAATTGACTTCCAGACTGATGAAAATTTACTAGTCAAAGCGGCACAGGATACCATTGTGATTGAACAGGGATTTTCAGTAATAAAACCCTTAACGCCTGGTGAAATAAGAAATAATGCGAAAGGAGAAGCTATACAGACACCCGCATCTATCAGCCGGCATTTTCGAATCTATTTTTTAGTTAACTCTTTGGATGATCTGGAAAAAATTATTCAGGGAAAATTAAATCCTAAGATTGAAAAGCTGATCAGCGACATGAAGAACACAGAAAAGAGAAGTGTATTTGATTCGCATGTATGGGCTTCTGAAGTAACATATACCGGAATGCAGACTCCTGCATCTGTAAGGATAAATAAACAACTTAAACCTGATCAGATTTTAATTATACCCCGTTTTGGTATGGGACTAGTTGGCAATACCATTATGCCTAGTATAGGAGCTAATGTTATCTTTTTGCCACAGATTCTATATAAAAGAGGGCTTGCCCATAGCACTACACAATCGGATGGTTTTCTGATTGGCTGGGAACGGTTCTTTGCGTTTGGCAGAGATGGGGATAATCAGATAACAATTCATTCCAATGATTTTCTTTCTCTGGGTATAGCAGGATTCAAATCCAGCGATATTCAAAGAAATAACTGGAATAACCGGAAGATTCAATGGGCTGAATTTAAGGTAGGATATCTGATCCGTCGACAGGGAGATTTTTTTCGTCCAAATACTTTCAGGATTTCTACAGCATTTTCGCCTTATATGTCCAGCAAAGGGTTGCAACGTTTGAGGCTTGAACCTGAATTGTATTTTAATGATCTCTTCAGACATGTTTATCCTGGGTTAAGACTTACATTAGGCTTCTAGCTTAACAAGATTAACCTTCAGAATATAATTCCTGCCAAACTTTCACTACAAGAAGTCACTTTTGTAGTGAAAGTTTTTGTTTGCGCATAGTTCCGTGCAAGCTATTTTTTAGCAAGGGCAAGCCAATAGCATTAATCAACAGATATTTTGCATAGTATTCATGGCAGTTTTGATTTTATGCAGAACTCTGATCATTTTTTATTTTGACCGGAGTTCCGATCATTTTTTCGCTTGTGCATAACTCACGGCAAAACATTTTTTGATCGGAATTCACCGCAAAAGTTGCTTGCATAGAATAATCCACAACAAAACTTTTGCTCGATCATGTCATAGTGGTAGGCAAGTCTCAAGCTATAATTCGAGACAACTCAGAGTGTAGAAATAATGCGAAGCATATTTTTGAAAGTTACATATTGATTCGCACAGGCAATTTACTGTATCTTTCGGGCATGAACGAGAATACTACTTTTCATTACGAGCGAAATTGTTCGCTGAAACCCTTCAATACTTTTGGCATAGAAGCACAGGCTCACTATCTGGCTAAGGCAGAAGATATAGAAACGCTGAGAGATATCATAACGGCTGAGCAGTTTCAAAATACTCCTGTATTATTTCTGGGAGGTGGTAGCAATGTGTTGTTTACAAAGAACTACTTTGAAGGATTAGTAGTATTGATGCAAATAAAGGGAATTAGTGTGCTGAAAGAAGATGATACGCATGTTTGGTTACAGGTAGGGGCAGGAGAAGTATGGCATGAGTTTGTCTTAGAGTGTATTAAGCGTAATCTGGGAGGGGTCGAAAATCTTTCATTGATTCCGGGAACTGTAGGTGCTGCACCCATGCAAAACATTGGAGCCTATGGGGTAGAAATCAAAGACACATTTGATTCTCTGGAAGCCGTAGATCGTAAAACAGGACAACTCAGACTATTTACAAATGCTGATTGTAAGTTTGGGTATCGGGAGAGTGTTTTCAAACATGAATTGAAAGATCAATATATTATTACTTCTGTTACATTCCGTTTGGTAAAAAATCCGACGACATATACTATATCATATGGAGATATACAGAAAACCTTACAGGAGATGGGAATGCAGACACCTTCATTGCGTGCAGTAAGTGATGCTGTCATTCATATCCGGCAAAGTAAATTGCCTGATCCTAAGCAAATTGGCAATGCAGGCAGTTTCTTTAAAAACCCTGTTATTTCACAGGATTTATTTGAAAAAATAAAGCAGCAAAATCCGACAATACCCTCTTATCCGGCAGAAACTGGTTATGTAAAAATACCTGCAGGCTGGCTTATAGAGCAAGCTGGCTGGAAAGGCTTTCGTGTAGGAAATGTGGGAGTTCATACACGTCAGGCTTTAGTCCTTGTTAATTACGGAAATGGTACTGGGGAAGAAATACGACACCTTTCAGAAATCATACAGACATCGGTTAAAGAAAGGTTTGGTGTTTTATTACATACTGAGGTTAATTTTATATAGAATTATTACCTGAGTAGTATAATAGCAATTATGCTGTCGTATTATTTGACCCTATGAGAAAGAGGGGTGTTTTGGTTGGTAATGATACGTTTATCAGATAGATTTTCGTTTGATTATCACATCAATTCTAAGATTCTGATTGGTTAGTAAGATGGTTATTGATTCAAAAAGGTAACAAGGTATATAAGGCAGTTAGTTTGTGGATTATTTCCTTTCTTCTATTTTTTTATTCGCATCTATTTATTCTCTACTAAAAACTTACGTTGTGTAGCATTTGCCTGAAAATGCTCTATCCGAATGTTTTGTACATTTGAGCGTTATTCAGGGTATAGATTTTGTTTCGTTAGGGGGAAAATCATATGACATAATACTTGAAGTGCTCCTTTCTATTGTTATTACAATATTACTGCCATGCCTTATCCGGTATTTGATGACGTTGTTATTGACACACAACAAAGTTTGGGAAGAGAAACTAGCACTTCCTCACATGATTCGTCTATCTGGCGTTTTTTACGCCACTGGATGCAGAGCATTTCTTCCAATGGACTTCAACCTTTCTATAACAATAGATTAAGAATCAGTATTACATTAACAAATTGGATTATTGTAACCTGCGTATTATTTACAATTCCTTTTTTGTGTATTGGACTGGAAAAGTCCTATTTGTTAGTAGCACTGCCTTTACTTAGCTGTTTGATCAGCTTTCTTATATTACGACGGGGAAATCATTTAATTGCCAGAGTTTTTCTTGTCAATGCATTACCTCTTTCTATTTATGTAATCGCTCTGGTTGCACAATTGCCTGGTACTATCCATACCACTATTACCAAGCCTCTGTTTTTTGCCTCATTGATTATTCCTTTGTTGATTTTTCGTGCTATAGAAACAAGGTATTTTATTGGAAGTTTAGTTTTTATTTGTGCTCTTCTCTTTTCAGTTGATTTTGCATTGACTGTGTTTCCATTTAAATTATTAAAAATAAATAGTATAAACCTACCTTTATTGCGTACTATCATTACAGTAGAAGGTGTTGCTTTTATTGTAATTGCATTAATCTATTACAAATATTTAATGGATAAAATTGCCAGGCAGAACTATCGTTTGCTCCAGGATATGCGTGGACAAAATGAAAAGATTCAGCAAACCAATGAAGAGTTAAAGGCATCGGCTGTACAATTGAAAGAATTAAATGAGTCAAAGAATCGACTTTTCTCAATCATTGCCCATGATTTGCGATCTCCTATGAATTCATTCAGAGGATTTTCAGGCTTGTTGGCTAGCAACATTGATTCTTTATCCAAGGAAGACATAAAAGTGTTGGTAAAAGGCATGAGTAAGTCTTTTAATAATGTGAATACTTTATTAGAAAACTTGCTGCATTGGTCTCGGGTACAGATGAATACTTTCAGTAGTCAGGCAGAAGTGGTTGATCTGGCTGTTCTGATTACAGATAATCTGAGTCTGGTTGAACCTACTGCTGCAGATAAATTAATAGTAGTGAAAGGAGATGTTGCAGAAGAACTCTATGCTTTTATTGATAAAAATATCTTCAATATTGTATTACGCAATTTATTGATGAATGCAATTAAATTCACGAACTCCAAAGGAAAAGTGGAAGTAAGAGCAAAACGAACAGGAACACAAATAATAATTGATATAATAGATAATGGTGTAGGTATGAGTCCTACTACATTAGGCAACCTGTTCAATTCTCAAAATCACAATCATTCTACTACTGGTACTGCCAATGAAAAAGGAACAGGGTTGGGACTGATGTTATGTAAAGAATTTATTTCTCAATGGGGAGGAGATATTAAAGCTGTCAGTAGCAAAGGTGATGGCAGTACTTTTTCTTTTACTGTTCCTGCCTATCAAAAAAGCTTGTTTGAAAACTAGGATATAGAACATATCCTAGTAATTGTATTTAGTACCCCACTGATTTTTAAGCTGTTTTCTAAGTTCATTTTCCCTTGTATTATTACCGGGATCATACAGTTTGACTCCTGAAATATCTGCAGGTAAAAATTCCTGATTTACAAAGTTTCCTTCATAGTCGTGGGCATATTGGTAATTTTGCCCATACCCTTGTTGTTTCATAAGTTTTGTTGGTGCATTGCGTATATGTAAAGGTACAGGCAGGTCGCCTTTCATACGTATCAGTTCATTTGCTTTTTTTATGGCAACATAGGAAGAATTACTTTTCACAGAAGTAGCTAAAAAGACTACACATTGTGACAAAATGATTTCTGCCTCAGGCATACCCACCATTTGTATCGCCTGCATGCAACTGGTAGCCAGCAAAAGTGCATTGGGATTTGCATTGCCAATATCCTCGGAAGCAAGGATGACAAGACGGCGTGCAATGAACTTAATATCTTCGCCTCCTGCCAGCATGCGGGCCAACCAGTAAACTGCTGCATTGGGATCACTTCCACGGATAGACTTGATGAAAGCGGAAATGATATCATAGTGTTGCTCTCCGCCTTTGTCATATAAAGCTACCCGACGTTGGGCTATTTCCATGACTTTATCATCTGTAATGACTATGTCTTGTCCAGTGGGAAAAGCATTGATTACCAATTCCAACAGATTTAGTAATTTTCGGGCATCGCCTCCTGAAATGTTTAGTAACGCTTCGGTTTCATGTACTTCGACAGTCTTTTCTGCAAGCAGTTTGTCTTTTTTGAGAGCAATATGAATCAACTGGATAAGATCTTCAGGAGTAAGTGCTTTCAGGATGTATACTTGTGAACGAGATAACAAGGCGGAATTTACTTCAAAAGAAGGATTTTCGGTGGTTGCGCCAATGAGGGTAATAGTACCACGTTCTACTGCTCCCAGTAATGCATCCTGCTGACTTTTGTTAAAGCGGTGAATTTCGTCAATGAACAAAATGGCTTTGCCATGTGCCTTTGCTAGTTCAATTACCTCACGTACTTCCTTGACACCTGAACTTATTGCACTTAATGTGAAAAAGGGTAACCCTGCCTCATGTGCAATTAAAGTAGCTAATGTTGTTTTACCAACACCTGGGGGACCCCACAAGATCATAGAAGGAATATGACCGGAAGCTAGTACCCGACGTAATACACTATTTTCACCTACTAAATGCGGTTGCCCTATTACTTCATCAAGTTTTTTAGGACGTATTCGTTCTGCAAGAGGTTGGGAACTCATTGGTATAATCTGGTTTTAAAGTAGATGGGTGCAAAGATACTATTTTCTGTAAATGCCCTTATTCTGTTTTTATCAGTGAAAACCGTATCTTTGCACCCTGAAATTTTGATTTGGTACGTTTACCATTCATACTAAACTTTTATACTAACATGACAACAGAACAACTCAAAGAGTTGAAAGCCCGTATCTCGGCTTTAAGGGGGTATCTTTGACTACGATCATAAGAAAGAAGAAGTTCAAAGCCTTGAAAAAATAACACTACAACCTGATTTCTGGAATAATCCGAAGGAGGCTGAGAAAATACTCAAAAGTATCCGTTCACTCAAGTTCTGGACCGCTGATTATGATGCTGTTGAAACGGGATATGGAGATCTGGAAACATTGTATGAGTTCTACCAGATGGGAGATGTAGCAGAAGAAGAAATTGATGCTGAATACGCAAAAGTTTCCAGATCCATAGAAGAACTGGAATTCAAAAAGATGCTTGGTGCTGAGGAAGATCAGCTAAGTGCAGTTGTGCAGATTACAGCAGGAGCTGGTGGAACAGAAAGTTGTGACTGGGCAAGTATGCTGATGCGTATGTATATTATGTGGGGTGAGAAAAATGGATATAAGGTGATTGAGCAAGACTTTCAGGAAGGGGATGTGGCAGGTGTTAAGTCTGTGACATTGCAGTTTGAAGGAGATCTGGCCTATGGGTATTTAAAAGGCGAGAATGGCGTACATCGTTTAGTACGTGTTTCTCCTTTCGACTCTAATGCACGGCGCCATACATCCTTTGCCTCTGTCTATGTATATCCTTTGATTGATGATTCCATTGAAATAGATGTTAAGGATTCCGATATCGAATGGGAAACTTTTCGTTCCGGTGGTGCTGGTGGACAGAACGTTAACAAAGTGGAAACTGCGGTTCGTTTGTATCACAAGCCGTCTGGTATTGTGATCAAAAACCAGGAATCTCGTTCTCAGTTACAAAACAAGGAAAATGCTATGCGATTGTTACGTTCGCAGTTATATGAACTGGAGATGCGTAAACGTATGGAGGCAGTTGCTGAGATTGAGGCTGGCAAGAAAAAGATTGAGTGGGGATCTCAGATCCGAAGCTACGTTCTGGATGACAGACGTGTCAAAGACCATCGCACAGGGTATCAGACTTCAAACACAGAAGCTGTATTGAACGGAGAGATTGATGAATTTTTGAAAGCCTGGCTCATGGAGCAATAACAACAGATACATTGACTATGAATAGAGCTGGTCAGCTATAGATGTAAAGTGAAAACTTCTGTAGCTGACTTTATTTTGACAGAACAGTTACGATTTTTTGATTAGGTGTTAACAAAAAATCAGAAATCCCGTTAAATGCATGTGTTTGCTCTTAGCAAAAGAAGAAAAGCATTTTTACGTTCTAACTACACTGCTTGTATTTTACAAACAACCCGATTATGAATAAATCTATTCTTTATACTTTCTTTCTGGGGATATTCCTGTTTGGAAGTGTTCAATACATCAATGCACAAAGTTTTACAATGGGGCCTAAACTTGGAGGGAATATCAAAGACCTTCAGGGAAAAGGAGCAACAAATTATAATGTGTTACCTGATTTTAATGTTGGTTTTTCCTGGAATTATACTGGGAATAGTAGTTTAAACTTTGGAGGTGAAATACTATACTCCAGACAAGGTGGCCGATTACGCAATACTGTAAAAGTTACATCTCGTACAACGCTAAGCTATATAGCAGTACCTTTACTCTTTAAATATTACTTTTGGTCTAAGACACGCAGTACGCCATTTCTTTTTGCTGGTCCTCAGTTTAGCTATTTGCTCGGTGCTCACAACTCATTAGCAGGTGATATCACTCCGCAATTTAAAAAAACAGATGTAAGTGCTATTTTGGGTTTTGGTATCCGGATGCAACTGGAAAAAATTTGGTGGGTAGTGGATGCACGGGTCGCACCGGGTATTACTAATATCTCACAGGCAGAGCCTACGGTTCGAAACTCTGTTGTATCTGTAAATACCTCTTTTGAGTTTGGATCAAAAAAAAGAGCCAGAAGAGGATTGCATTAAGAACTTTTTTTGTGAAAAGTCAATTTTCTGATACGGGGCAAGGCTTTCTGATAAAAGTCTTGCCCCGTATATATTTTATGGGCATTTTTACTTTATGCTCTATCCTATAAATGGATGATTAATTTTTAAACCTATGATAAAATGAGTGAAATAGTAGATATACTAGTTGTGGGAGGAGGGCCTTGTGGATTGGCAGTTGCCATTGAAGCTGTAAAAAGTAAGCTTAGTCATATTATTCTTGAGAAAGGCAGTATTACAGAGTCAATCCGTCGATATCCACGCCGGATGCGTTTCTTTTCAACAGCTGAAAATATTGAGATTGGAGGTATTCCTTTTCCTATTTCCAATGTTAAGGCAAACAGAGAAGAAGCACTACAGTATTACAGAAAAGTTGCCGGATATTTCGATTTGAACTTCAAGTTGTTTACTGAAGTAATCGGCATTGAAAAGAAAGATGACATTTTTCATGTATTCACAGCAAAAGGTGAGACATATTATGCAAAGAATGTGGTGATTGCAACTGGCTATTTTGATGTTCCTCGTAAGTTGAATGTGCCAGGAGAAGAGTTACCTCATGTGTCTCATTACTACGATGAACCTTATAAATACTCATATTCAAAAGTTGTTATTGTTGGAGGAGCTAACTCTGCTGTGGAGGCTGCATTAGAACTGTATCGGCATGATGTAGATGTCACTATTGTGCACAGAAATGAAGATTTAAGGCAAACTGTAAAATACTGGTTGATACCCGATGTGAAGAATCGGATAAAGGAAGGGAAGATCAAAGCTATTTTCAATTCAACTGTAAAATCGATTGCTTCTGACTCGTTGATTATTCAGAATGTTCACACTCAGGAAGAATCTACCTTACCTGCTGATTTTGTATTCATACTGGCTGGATATGTTCCTGATGTTAAATTGCTTTTTCGGTCAGGGATTCAATTAAATGATGTAATGGTTCCTAGTTATGATAATCAGACCTTTGAGACTAATGTAAAGGGTTTGTATGTGTGTGGAACTGTGGTGGCTGGTATTCATACAGAAAAAGTCTTCATTGAAAATGGACGTGAACATGCTCAGGCTTTGGTAGATCATATTGCGGGTCGTCCTGTTCGTCCTGTTAAAAATCTGATTATGCGGATATAAAAGTCAGCTGCCAGTTGGATGTATACTTTCCAAACTGGCAGCTATTACTTTATTTATCACACACCTGATTATTTTTTACCTGGCCTTTGATACGTTGTTTCAGTTGTAGCCGCACCTGCTATAACCGGAATATCCTTACTACTGGATGCTACACGAGCATGAATCTCATTGATCACATGCACAATAAAATTATGAGGAAGCAATTGGTCAAACGCAGCTCTTGCCATCTGGCATTTTTCCTGAAACGTTTCTTCCGTTAGTTTTGCATGGAACTGTTGAACTATCTCTCCAATCTGATCCAGTTTTGTTAGTGGGACAAATACACAAAAGTCTTCCCATTTTAAACCTTGTAGTGGTGGTAACTGTAGTTTTGTATCTATGATGACAGGGATACGCCCGGCTGATAATACTTCATAGGTACGAAAATCACCATTTGCATCGCCTCGCATACAAAGTATATACGCATGTTCCTGTGTACTGCGCAAATATTCTGCACGTGCCTTTACTCGTTCCTCCTCTGCCAGTACAAAGAAATGATCTCGCTCTACAAGATGAGATTTTAGATTACTAGCTGCTCTTACTGCTTTTAATACACGCTGGCGTAACAACCTTGGAATCATAAAGCGATATTTGATATCCAGGGTACGTCCTAGCGTACGGCTTAAAGCCAGCTTATAGATTACTGCATCTGGTACAGGGATGGGTTTGGTCAACTTGTTTATGGTACTGGAATATTTTGTATTGCCATCAAAGGCAATAGTTGGAGTAGCTGGTTTGGTAATAGGAGTGATTAAATGCCCTATGTCATATATCCAGGTTGGTATAGGGAGCAACTTTTCTCCTGGATACTGATAAACAGAAGTTGCAAATACAATTTCTCCTGGTTGTGGTTCATATTCCATTCCACCTGCAAATGTTACAACTGTTCGGCCAGTTGCTAATACCCTACGTATATAGTTACGTAGTTCACCTAGTCTCTTTTGAAACATCCATTCTTTTGCATCATGAGGTATTACTACCAGATTACCAGCATCTTCAATGTTTTTGAATCGATGTACTCTGACCAATCCAGGTAACACAGCTCTCAGTGGATTCCAGAAAAGTGTTTGTGTACTTGTGTCTGCTTCTGAAAGATGCATTAATAAAGGACATGGTCGTGCTGAAGGATTAGGGGAAAGCAATTCATCGCTGACCCATAAATCTAAGGGTTTTGTAGTTGAGTTGTGGTGAAATGTTGTCATAAACGGAAAGGTGTAATCGTAAGTATAGTTTGTTCATTCTAAAAATGCTCAGGAATCATAATGGGCACATATACAGATACCTGTGGTAAGTGACAGCACAGAGTACATTGCTGGATTTACCAGAAATTTTGCTGAAAGGTTTATAAATGATAACTAGATAAAATTTTTAAATACTGAACACCTGGTACACTCTTGCTGGAATCCTGTGGAGGATTTTTCTAAATACTTCTGCTTGGCTATACTTATTAACTGGAAGTTTCTGTGCAATTCAGATACTTTTAACTTGGGTAGAGTAGAATTGGGACTACTATTTTTGCAGAAATTCCTGCAAAAAAGAACCAATTTTAGGTATTGGTTTGTATCCTTGTTGAAATGTAAACATCTATATTTGCATATTCTTGTTTATTTCTTAATTCTTTAAGCGAAAGCAGGATTTTTTGGAGTTAAATAATTGATAATTAGTGTTTTTAGGTATTTATCAAATCATTTACAGCATATGAAAAAAATCTTTGTATATGTGTGTGCACTTTGTGTAGGATATGGAAGTCTTATGAGTTGTCAACCTGCTAACGAACAACAGAAAGCAGAAGAGTCTGAAGAAATGGATTTGCCAGCACCCATTGTTGTGAAGCCATCACTCGCTGCTCCTGATCAGTTTGAAAGTGTATTAACTTCCTATTTTATGTTGAAGGATAGTTTTGTGAAATCTGATACCTCTGAAATTAATCAGAAAGCTACAGATCTAATTGAGGCTACTAATAAGGTAGATACTACCAAACTAAACACAGAAGTTCAGACTAAATGGAAAACATCCAAAGCAATGATCATTCGCTCTGTCACAACATTGCAAACTGAAAAAGGGTTAGAAGACAAAAGAGCTGGTTTCGAAGATCTTTCCAAGATTATGTATGAGGTTGTTAATACCTATGGTGCCAAAACCACAGTCTATAAACAATATTGTCCAATGGCGCTGAATGATAAAGGTGCCTATTGGTTAAGTGTAAATAAAGAGATCAAGAACCCTTATTTTGGAAATAAGATGCTTGAATGTGGAGAGGTACAGGAAGTACTTACATTTGAGAAATAATTGTGTAGAGGTAGTATTGAGACATAGGACTCAATACTGCTATCTATTTTAGGCTGGCAGGTAGATAGAGAAAATCGCTCCCTGAGCAGGCGTACTAATGGCCTGAATATAGCCTCCATGATTGGTGACAACCCGCTTGCATACGGCCAATCCAACTCCAGTCCCTTTATATTCTTCCTGAGTATGCAAACGTTGAAATATAGTAAATATCTTTTCTGCATATTCCTGTTCAAATCCAATTCCATTGTCTGCTATCTGTATTTTATAAAAGGATCGGCTAATCATATTTTCGCTGAGGTTGAGCTCCTGGCTATTTGAGATTTGTGAAGAAATCTGAATGATAGGAGGCACCCCTGGCTTAGCATATTTTAAAGAATTCAGGAGCAGGTTTTGGAACAATTGCTGGATTTGTACAGGTTGTACTCTTAGTGTAGGCAGTTTATCAATAGAAATCTGGGCCTGTTGTTGTTGAATAGGCTCTGACAGATCCTCAAGCACTTGTTTGAGAAGTAAGTTTAGATCTGTACTGACAAAAGATTGATTTTGATTGACAATACGTGAAAAGCTAAGTAAATCTTCAATCAATTGTTTCATTCTACGACTCAGATCCATAATAGTATCCAGTGTACGATTGCCTTCCTGATCAAGTTTATCTTTTTGTTTTGTCTTAAGCATCGATCCGAAGGTCATAATCTTACGCAGAGGCTCTTGTAAGTCATGAGAGGCTACATAGGCAAACTGTTCCAGTTCTTGGTTAGAGCGGTTTAAAGCTTCTACTTTTAATTCTAGTTCTATTTGAGTTGCCAGTCTTCTTCTTAGCTCTTTATTAAGTATCAGAAACGAAAATATTAACAGGAATAAGGTAATTATTGCCAGAATAAGAAGAAAAACAGGTGCTGCAGCTTCACTGGCGTTTTTGATAAGTGTACGTTCTTCTTTGAGTTTCTGTTCATGGGCACGAATGGATCTTAACTTTGCTAATAGTAACTCTGTGGTTTTCCGATCATAAGAGATGTCTCCTCGAAATACAGTACTAGTTGGGGTATAAGTAGCCTGGTAGACAGCAACAAGAGAATCCAGATTGGCAAATCTTTGGTCAAGCAGTTGACGTAATGTATCCAGATTGTGTGTTTGTATTGGATTGTCACTTGTTATACTATCTGTCTGATGTAATTTGCTGTATGTATCCTTTTTGTATTGGTGATAGTTTATCAGATGTAGAGAGTCTCCTGATAAAAGATAACCACGTTGGGCGTTAACTGCTGAACGTAGATTTGTAAACATTTCTTCTACATAGAGCAGTGTTTGGTAAGTATGTTCTACCTTCTCAGAAGAGTTTACCAGATTCTGAATACGGTTGTAAGCAAGAATACTGATATTGATAAGAATAGTAACGCTTAATATAAAAGCAATGGTATTATAAACGGCATTTCTTCTCATAGTAATTGTACTGAACAATCAATACAGCCTGATGGCAATAGCTGGTCTGGGATAATAGAGATTCGTAGGACCCAAAATACAAATATTTCTACATTTTGTGTTTTGAGAAGGGTAATATATACAAAAGCTTGCTGATTATTACTCACAGCAAGCTTAATGATAAGAATACCGATAAAACAAAACCGCCAGCTGTATTGTTTAGCTGGCAGTTGTAATAATTAAGAAAAAATCTTACGATTTACATCAAAGGCCTCCAGATAGTCGGCAACTCTACGTACAAACATACCTCCCAATGAACCATCTACTACTCTGTGATCGTAGCTGTGTGACAAAAACATCAGATGGCGAATGCCTAGTGTATCCCCAAATGGAGTCTCAATCACTGCTGGCTTTTTCTGAATAGCACCAAATGCCATGATAGCTACCTGTGGTTGCATAATGATAGGTGTACCCATAACATTACCAAATGATCCTACATTAGACATAGTAAAGGTTCCGTCTGCCAGATCATCAACAGTAAGCTTATTCTCGCGAGCACGACGTGCCAGATCATTTACCTTTTTTGTTAAGCCTACCAGATTTAGCTGATCAGCATTTTTAATGACAGGTACAATCAGATTGCCACTTGGTAAAGCTACAGCCATACCAATGTTAATATCTTTTTTTACAATTATCTTATCACCTTCTACAGAGGCATTGATCATCGGATAATCTTTGATTGCCTTAGCAATTGCTTCTATAAATACAGGTGTAAATGTAATGGTATCACCTTCCCGTGATTTAAATTCCTGTTTTACCCGGTTTCTCCAATATACCATGTTGGTTACATCTGCTTCTACAAAAGAGGTGACGTGAGGTGAGATGCGTTTGGAATCAACCATACGTTGCGCAATCATTTTACGCATCCTGTCCATTTCAATAATATCTGCTCGTCCACTATACGAAACTGCTGGTGTAGAAACTGGTTGCACAGGCTCTGTCACTTTTATACTAGGTTGAACAGGCTCTATTGTTTGAGTAACAGGTTGTTTTACTTCTGTAACAGATTGCTTTACCTCTGGAGTCTGCACCACAGATGGTTTTTCTTCAGAAGCTTTTTCAGGCTGCGGAATTGTTTTTTCAGGTTCTGGAGTTATTGTTTGGGCTTCTGTTTTTACTTCGGCCTCAGGTTGTTTTACTGTTTCCTGTATAGTTGGTGTTGAAACTTCAGGTGTTGGTATAACAGGTGTTGGCACTTCTTTGGGAATAGACTTAACCTGCTCAATCAAAGACAATGTTTCATCGGCCAGAGAGGTAGTGTTGGTATTTTCAGACTGAGGTTCTATAATTTCTCCAAATGTTGCTTTGACAGAAGCTACTTCTGGTATATCAACTGTCGCAGGCGTTAAATCAGGAGAGGTAAAACCTGGATTTTTACTTTGAATATATTGCAGAATATCCTTTTTCGTCACACGATTATCTCCGCCACTACCCGGAATGCGTTCTAGTTCAGACATAGAGATGCCTTCTTCCCGTGCTATTGTTAAAACGAGTGGAGAATAAAATCTCCCAGCAACAGGCGTATCCAATAGTTGGAAAGATGGTCTGGAAGATAAACTATTGATCTTGGACTCTATGATTTGTATATGTTGTTCTACTTCTTCCACTGGTTCTTCCTGCTCAATCTCTGTTGTTGGAGCTGTAGAAGGATTTGTAATGGCTTCTGCATCAGCTTCTGTCGCAATAATAGCTATAGGCGTTCCTACCTGAACAACCGCACCGGATTGAGCTAGTATTTGTTTTAAAACTCCTGAATGTGTAGCTGGTACTTCTGTATCCACCTTGTCTGTGGCAACTTCCAGTACTGCTTCATCTTGTTCTATAGTTTGTCCTTCTTTCTTTAGCCATGCCAGGATTGTACCTTCTATGATACTTTCGCCCATTTTGGGCATAACCATTTCAATCAATGCCATATTTCAAAAATTAAAAATGATAGATGTAAGGGTGTTCTTCAAATGTAGCTACCTTCCCGTCGCAGCAAAAATACTATTTTTTTAATGTACCTATATAGTTAAGTTGTTTTTTGACTCAATGATTAAATTTATGCCAAATCTATAAGGAGGACGCTTTAGTGTCTGGATAAATATACATCTTAGCCTTTAAGGTGTAACCGTTTTTACAGAAGCTGGCAGATTCTGGCGTAACAGGTTCAGGACTGCCAATGTTGTGTACTGAATGTTTAGCAGACGATCCCTGAACAACTGCAGTTTTTTTGTAACGGTCTTATCCTTGTCTGCATATGCTATCCATATAGTACCTACCGGTTTGTCGGGAGTACCACCATCTGGGCCAGCTATGCCACTTGTAGAAATGCCAATATCTGTGTTAAGCTTCTTCCGAACGTTTTCTGCCATTTGGCGTACTGTTTCTTCACTAACCGCTCCATGTTGTGTTAATGTATCCGGTATTACATCCAACTGGTTGATCTTCATGGCGTTGCTATAGGTGATCATACCTCCTGTATAGTATCGTGAGCTGCCGGGAACTTTGGTTATTGTATGGGCGACGTATCCTCCCGTACAGCTTTCTGCAGTGGACAGTGTAAGATTTTGGTCAAGCAAGAGTTTGCCAATGACAATCTCTAATTCATCTTCATCGTAGCCATATACATATTCTGGTATGATAGTAAGCAGAGTGTTTACTTGTTGCTGTACTTCTGCCTCAAGTTCATTTATGGATGCGCCTGTTGCTGTCAGACGTAGTTTCACCTGTCCCATACTAGGCAGGTAAGCAAGACGAATATGTGAAGGTAATGCATCTTCCCATGCCTCGATTTGTTCTGCCAGAAAAGATTCCCCAATATCAATAGTCCGTATGTTTTTATGATAGATGGCTGGTGTTTGAAAGAATGCACTAAGATGTTCAAGTACCCAGTTTTCCATGATCCATTTCATTTCGTAAGGAACACCTGGCATAGATACAAAAATTTTACCCTTGTGTTCAAACCACATGCCTGGAGCTGTGCCAGCTTTATTTACGATACAAGTACAATTGGTCGGAACCATTGCCTGCTGGCGATTGAGCTCTGTTAGTTCAAAACCACGACGTGCAAATATCTCAGTGACATTGGCTAGCGCGTCCTTATTCAGGACCATTCCTACACCAAAATAGTTAGCCAGTGTTTTTTTCGTAATATCATCTTTGGTAGGTCCCAGTCCACCTGTAATCAGAATGACATCTGCCCGTGATTCTGCTTCCTTCAATATCTGGAGGATCTGAGCTTCTGTATCACCAACAGATGATTTACGAACTGTTCGGATACCAATTTTGGAAAGTTCAGCACTCATCCATTGGGTATTAGTATCTGTAATTTGTCCATACAGAATCTCATCACCAATGGTTACAACTTCAGCTAAAATGCTTTTCATACAAATGTGAGATGAATAATTCGGGTTTTAAAACTGGTTTAAGAGGTTGTCTAAATTGTTTTTAAAATAACGAAAAGAGCAGGTTTTAGAGCAAACTAAGTTATTTACCTATAAAGCAATCACAATATATCCAGCGGCTATGGGTCGAAAAATAGGCGAAGGCACAGTCTAAAATATACCTTTGCAGTCTTTAAAAACAATTTAACAACCTCTAAGATAGAGAATGAAGTATTTCTATTTTGTAGAATGCTTTCCAAAAATAGTATCTTTTCCACTTATCCTGGTGTATTTCCAAATATTTTGCAGTAGTGTACAGGTGATTAGTGCTACTAATGAAATAGCAAATTAACATATATCATTTTTACCGATAAAAAATGACGATTTACCCCTTTGGATTAGTCGTTTTACCGGAGGTATATATGCTCTATACAGGAGCATCCTTATCTTTGATATACCCTTTGCAATTAAGCCATACAAGATTAATAATGAGTGAAATAATTAACTACAACTATGAAAATTCTTTCTCTGCGTTCACTCCTCAAAGGCCTTATGATTTTTCTATCTGTAGGTGTTGCTGCCTACGCCTTTTCGTATTTTACTTTCAAAGAACAGAATCTACTGGCATCCAAGGCTAAAGAACTTCTGGCAAGTATATTCTACAGGACATCTTTTTACATACATGCTGGTTTTGGAGCAATAGCACTTTTTATTGGTGGATGGCAATTTATCAAACGCTTCAGACGTCGCTATACTGCACTACATCGGAATGCAGGCAAGGTCTATGTCATTGCAGTTATGCTAAGTAGTTTGGCCGGACTTATTATTGCCTTTAATGCTAACGGAGGAATAGTACCTGTTATAGGATTTATTTCTCTGGCTATCTTATGGTTAATTACTGACATACAAGCTTACCAGACAATCAGAGGAGGAGATGTGAAAGGACATGAGCAATGGATGATTCGTAACTATGCCCTTACCTTTGCCGCAGTTACCTTACGTCTCTGGATTCCTGTTTTACAGATATTTTTCAAGTTAACATTTCTGGAAGCTTATCAGATTGTTGCCTGGCTCTGCTGGATTCCCAATCTGCTGGTTGCAGAGGCAATTATTTATTCACTGCGGAAACCAAAACTACAACTAGCTGAAAAATGAAAGTTTTGCTCTGATGAATCTACTCAATAATTGATATTTATTTGATAGGGTTTCCATTAGAAGAAGAAAATACTAATCAGAACTCATATTATCTGGTAGCATCAAATTCTGATTAGTATTTCTTTCTGACGTATATCACATAACTCACAGAATGTGTTCCCAGTTAATTCTAATCCTTTAGTAATTCAATTTTTATCTTATCTATCCGCAAGGCTTTTTCTTTGTCAATGTCTACTATAGCCTTTCGAAGAGTCTCAATTTTTATTGGAATTCCTACCAGATAATCATATTCAAACTGATTTGTATCATTTATATCTATTTTAGCGCTTTCCATTGTCTTATCTGTGATAGGAGCATTCATTTTTCTAAATAGTTCTGTGAGCATCCGTCGGGTATCCTGTGGATTGAGCTTCATCTCCTGTAAAAGTGTAAAAATTGAATTCTCCTCATCTACACTTTTGATATAGAGTTTGGTATCTCCTCTGACAGGTGCACCACCAAACATATTGGGAATGGATTGTTCATAAATAAGTGGTTTATTGCGGGAAAACTGATAACCAAAGGGAAAGTGGAAATATTGTAACTCTTTGAATACAAATTGTTCAACTCCTTCTTTGGTGCTATAAGCAGATTCCAGTATCTGGATAGCCTTTTTGAAAGCTTCTTTTTCTGCTGCTGGTTTGTCTTTGTATAGTATCTCAGTTATGTCTGCAAACAAATCTTTCATCATTTTGCTCACTTCCTTCCAGTTTTCAATACTAATAAACTGACCTGTCTCAGTCGTTGTATAAATGAGCTCAGTTAGTTGATATTTTGATAAGGTGCTGACAAGCTTTTCTGGTATGTTATAATCTCTTCCCAAGTTGTTTTTATAAGACCACTTAATTTTGTAGGAAGATGCAGTGGAGTCAACAACCAGAAAATTAACTATATAGGAAGATGAATCGTTTTTGGCTAGTTCTTCCTTCTTCCATTGTTGTTGTACTTTGGTAATTTTAAAATTAAATGAATCACCTTTAGACCAATAAGAAACAAGAGAGAGGACAGATGTGTCGTTTTGAGAGAAGCAGGTGAATGTGACAAGTAAGAAAAGACAAAGAGATAAAACAGATTTCATTTATGAGTTTCCAAGGTCTAAAATTATATTTGGCAAGATAAGAATTTGGAACAAGATGTATTTGATGCCCAACAAACTTTTAAAAGACTGAATCAATTTTCTAACATACTAGTAAAATCCACAAACTATAATTTTTACACAATCCATGACTAGAATCTTCCCAAGTCTGCTTTTAATTTTATTTCTTTTTTCCTGTAATGAAAACCGTACAAAGACAGACAATATTCAGGTTGATAGTGCTCATACAAGCAATGATAAACAAAAAAGTGCACTTGCAGACAAGTTAGATGGACTTTGGATTTCAGAAAGCTATCTGAAAAATATTGAAACCAGGCAATCAATATATAAAAGCAGAGAATATGATAGTAAAGTTTTAGGCTTCTCTCTTGATAAAAGGACAATGTTATCAGACACTGCCATGTTGGAAGGTTTTACCACACACGAAGGAGGATATAGTAGCCCTATTAAATATGATACATCAAAAGGAAAGTTTGTTAATAACTTGGAAAAGCTTCCCCAATATGCCGCATTTCCAGATCCATTTGAGTTGAACTATGATAATGGGAATATGCTGGAAATGTTTTTCCCAAAAACAAATAAAATAGATAAATATAGAAAGGTTGGAACAAATCTTGACACAGAACTCCGAAGAATCTTAATTGCCGGAGATTATAAACTAGCAACTGATGGCTCTGTAATTCACTTTGACAGCAATGGTAAAGTGCAAAATTTTCAAGACTTCAAATCCTATGAGTTAGTATACGATTTTGGTGAGGGAATTGAATATGATGCTATTATCTTCTTTAAGGATGCCAAAGGAGGTAACTGGGTAGATGGAACAACCTATAAATTTGAAAAAACGGCCAACTCGTTACGTTTGCAATATGTAAATACCAATTGGGATACTATGGAACATAAGATTAGTGATGAAGTATTGGTACTTGAGAAAAAATAGGAGTGCCAGTGATTTGGGCAATCTACATTCCCTGTCTTTAGAATGGAATGCAGATTGCTATATGTCCTTTTAATAACGTAAAGGGTCTTTAGATATAAAAAGTATGAACGTGATGTGGAATATTCTTAAATGAAAATGGATTTGTGGTTTAATTTTTCTTTAAGGAGCCGAAAAAAGGTTAGACTATGAACTAAATATCCTGACGAGGATACTTCTTTACTAAGAATAAAGGATATATAGATATTTTGATAGTTTCATGAAAAAGAGTTTGTTAAGAATATTTTTAATTTACTTCAGTATTTGGGGGGCTATGTGTTGTGTATTTGGTCAGTATGAAGCTTCAAGTGATGGCTTTAACGAAATAGGCTTTCCTTTTGTATTTTTAAGAACGTTTGCAGGTAAATGTTTAGAGTGTGAACAGCTGGATATAGGATTTATTTTCTTGGGATTTTTGGCAGATCTACTATTGTTGTCGGGACTTTCGCTACTCTCTTATTATGTCTGGAATATATATAAAATGATTATGTAAAATTTATTAAGATTAAAGATTGTTTTTCCTCCTTTATCAGTAACGATATACTTTCATCTCTGAACCTATTTATTTACTATTCACTGAATTCCTTATTTTTCATGGGTAATCATAAAATGGAACAAAGTTAAGTTATCATCCAGTCGGATTTTTTTGACACTGTCTCCTTTGTTGACTACTTCCGTCCGTTTTTTTCTACAACTGACGTAGAAATGGTAAATCTTTTAATCTCTTCCTGTTGTATAAGCTTTTTATATCAACTGGTTGAGAAATAGATTCTTCCTGTTTGGTAAATAATACTAAAAGACCTTCAAATGTAAGATAGTGGTAAAATGGTATCATTTTTTATCTAACTGTAGAGTAATTATTGCTGAAAAAAGCATTGTAAATCAGCCTTTGTATCTTTTATAGAAATTCAGAAGCAGCATTCTGGAGTTTATATAAACGGGATTTTTTACTATAATTAATAGACAATACTTTTATAATTATGCAACTTACTATGAAAAAACTCGCATTTAGTTTATTGACTTTGATTAGTCTGGGCTCCTATTCCTATGCTCAGGATGGAGAAAAAGCAAGATTTGGTATCAAAGGAGGATTAAATTTGTCCAACTTTTATAAGACAGAAGTAGGAGATGAAAATATTAAAGCTGGATTTAATGTAGGTGTTTTTGCCAAAGCTCCTATTATTGAAGATGTATTGTCCATTCAACCTGAGGTATCTTATACAGTGGTAGGATCAGAAACACAGTATCAGAACTTTTTGCAAGGAAGTGGAAAATACCGCTTTAATTTAGGTTATGTACAGATTCCAGTATTGGCAGTAGTTAACATTGGTGCGTTCAACATACATGCAGGGCCCTATGCTGCCGTCTTAACAAATGTGAATGTAAAAGATGTGGACGATGATGGCACTGTTGATGGAGTGAAAGATCTGGACAAAGACAAATTCAATGGATTGGATTATGGTTTAGCAGGTGGAATTGGATTTGACTTTAAAGGTGCATCTCTGGGATTTCGTTACAACTATGGACTTCGTGAGGTAGGTAAAGATGGTGGAATCAGCCTTAATAGCTCCACTAATAGCAGTACAATATTGCGGAATTCTAAAAATAGTGCTTTTCAGGTATATGTCGCAGTTGGATTCTAATGCTGAATTGCTTATTATAAGAAGAGCCTGACATAATCAGGCTCTTTTGTATTCGAAATGTAGGAGAGATTTTTATTTTCTTTCAGGCTTGCTGAGCTGCCTGATACATACGGTTAAGCCAGTTTCGTACTTCAGTAGTTGTTAATTCTTTTTCAATAAGAAGATCTGCTTGCAGGTGGTTAAACACTCTTTGTAAATTAGTACTTCTCTGATAGCTCGGCTCGCCAAGTAGCACAATCCGATACCCATCTAACACACCAATATCTGCAGGTTTACCTTCACCCCATATCCAGTAGGTGGAGGTTGAATAATCTTTAGCATCAGGAAGTGATAACTGTTCTGTTATCACAGGCCAGTTATAGAGATTCCAGTGGCAAACCATTGAGCCATCCAGTGACTGTGGACCTATACCTCTGAACAAATCAGCATGAGCTTTTGAGATTCTAGGTGCTCCTTTATGGGGGAAAGTGTCCATAATAAGTGCCTGTAGCTGAAAATTATCAACCACTCCACTCATATAGCCAATAACACCTGTACTTGTAGAGGGTTCTATGATTACTATGGGTTCATGATGCAACACTTCAAATAATTTATTGAGCCAATAACACCCCTGGTTATATTCTGCCATTTCCCCAATGTGTTCCAGTGTATTTTCTGCAATGATACATTGAGAACGATCCAGTGAAAATATCGAAACGGCGGGAGTATACTGTTGTTCCAATGTATTCCAGGATATAATAGAATCGGTCATTTCATCCCAATATTTCTCTTTCAACTCTTCCAGCAGGTCATAGCCATCTTCTTCATCACTTTCCTCCTCGTCTGTGACAGGTGATTGTTTTGCCAGTTCTATTCTAAATTTTTGATAAAAGGGATATGCTGACTCTGTCAGATAAGCTAACTTTTCAATAATCCGATCACTAACCAGTTGTGGATCATGTCCTTGTTCTATCAAGTAACCACAAATCATCATGGCTGTAGTGCTTCTGCTCTCTTCTGCCATAAAGAAAAGATCTGATAGCGAACGTATGGATGTCTGTATTTCCTCTTCCTGAGCCTTGGTTACTGCTTCAAAAAAAGAACTGATTGTTGCTTTTAATACCTCTCCAGTAGCTTCCAGATCTGTTAATTGTTCCTTTAACTGTTCGGTGATTTGGGTAAGTGTAGGTTTTGATGATCCACCCAGGAAAGATTTGAATAAATTGGCCATAGAAAATAGATACGCAAATAGTGAGGGATTTCCTGAAGTTGTGCAAATATATAACTCTGGGTAATGAATAAGGTATAGGACGAAACAACATCATCTGGTAAGACTTTCCTTGTAAAAGGTATTTACATCTTTTCTGAATTGGATCAAAGAAGGTTTGTGAATATACATCATATGCCCAGATTCATAGAAAGTCATTTTTATATTTTTTTGTAAGGATTTATCCAAAAACATATGATTGAATGTATAGTCTGTAGCAAAGTAGGGTGTTGCCAGATCATAATACCCATTACATACGAGTATTTTCAGAAATGGGTTTTTAGTCATTGACTGACGTAGTGTTTCTGTTACATTCAGATACCGGTTTTGTACATTTGTATAATTCCATGGATGTACCCGTCCTGTTAAAACCTCATATGGCAGATCGTTCTCATAATTTAACTCACGTCTTACATAATCGTTAATGGCTGTGGTGTATGGACCATAGATTGCTGCATTATAGCTGGGATCAAATTCAAAGTGTTCACCTGCATTATCGTAGTCAATGCCTTTGAAGCGTCCATCCAGACGTCCGGACATTCGGCCTTCATTTCTTAACAGTTCTTTGGTAAATCGTAAGATTTCAATCCGGTAATGTGTTTGTTGAATATACTCTTTCGATAAACCTGTATAGCGGTTAAGCTTCTCAGTAAGTGATTGTTTTTCAGCATCTGTTAGTTTGTCCCCTTTCATCAGTAAAATACTATATTCTCCCATAGCAAACTGTTCTACTTCAGACAGTAATTTTTTCAGATCAGTATATTCTGGAGATAATTTTTTGTGGTACCAGGCAATGGCTGAATAGGTGGGTAGATATAAGGCAAAAGGTAGTTCATTGCCTTTGTCAAATAAGATTGTTTGAAAGTTAAGAACGGAAGAAATAAGTACAATGCCATTGAGATACAAACCATGACGATCTTGCAGATATCCTGACAAACCTGCGGAGCGTGTAGTCCCATAACTTTCACCTGCCAGAAATTTTGGTGAGCTCCAGCGTTCAAATTGTGATGTATATAATCGTATAAAATCTCCGACAGATGCGATGTCTTCATTGTAGCCATGAAATTCTTTGCCCTCTACACCTTCTGCTGGACGGCTATAACCAGTTGTTACCGGATCAATAAAAACAAGGTCTGTTTCATCCAGCCAGGTATATTCGTTGTCAATAACCTTGTAGGGAGGCGCCTCAGATTCGCCTGTATCTGTCATTTGAATGCGCCGAGGGCCTAATGCTCCCATATGGAGCCATACAGAAGAAGAGCCCGGTCCACCATTAAATGAGTAAGTAATTGGACGGGTGGCAGGATCTGTTACACCATCTTTGGTATAGGCAACAAAGAAAATATTGGCACGTGCCTTGCCACTCTCTTCCCGTAATATGAGATAACCTGTTGTGGCAGTATAGTTTATTGTTTTTCCATTAATTGAAATCTTATGTTTGGTAACAGACAATGGGTCATCAGATTTTATTTTATCCTGAGCTATAACTTGATTGATGATAAGAACAAGTAGGAAAGTTTTGAATATTAATAAGTGTTTCTTCATATGGTTTAGGAAGGTGGATAAGAGAATAGAACAAAATTAGCAAAGTTTGGAAAGGAACATTTTGTCTCAGCATATTTTATACTCCGCGAGGTATTACTTTTGTTGTCTCTTTTATAAATGGATATGACACTACGCATTTTAGGTTTCGTTATATTGATCTTAGTGATTGCTGTTGTTTTATTTTGGGGATGTAAGCCCGCCCGTTTGGAACCAAAGCAACCAGAAGAGAAATATACAGATACACAGGTGACAATTCCCCGATTGATCTCTGTGGTAAATATTCCTGTGACAATTTCTGTAGAAGAAATAGAACGTCAGGTAAATGCTCAGGTTAAGGATTTAATTTTTGAAGATAATAGCCTGGACGATAATGGAAAGGATGATTTACTACTTAAGGTTTGGAAACGGGAACCTATTCAGATAGAATCAGGGAGTGAAGTTTTTAGAATTACTGTGCCTTTAAAGATCTGGGCAAAGAAAGGAATTAAAGTATTGGGAATAACTACCTATAAGGAAACAACATTCTCTTTAAATGCCCGATTCGTTTCCACACTCCATGTAAATTCAGACTGGCAGGTGGTGACTTCAACCATGGCCGATGGTTACGACTGGATTGAAAAGCCTTATGTCCGATTGGGATTCATTGAAATACCTATTACAGGTATTATTAGCCAGATCTTGGATAGAGAGCAACAGAACATTGCTGGTCAGATGGATAATCAGTTAAAAGAACAACTGGCATTAAAAACCTATGTTCAGCAGGTGTGGCAGGCGATGCAGCAACCATTGCAAATCTCAAAGCAGTATGACGCCTGGGTCAAAGTGACTCCTCTGGAAGTCTGGATGACTCCATTGCAGGCAAATGAGACTACTGTAAGAGCACAGGTAGGAATTAAAGCTTATACAGAAACAATTATAGGAAAGAAACCAGTTGTTTCTTCATTGGCTCCTTTGCCGGCCTTGCAAGTTCATGAGCAAGCTGAGGAAGATTTTCAGTTGGGGCTTACCGGGGAAATTTCACACCAGGCAGCTACACAGATAGCTATATCAGAACTGGTAGGCAAAACATTTGAATTCCAAAATGGAAGCCGCAAGATTACTATTACATCACTGGATTTGTATGGTAATAATAGCAATCTGGTAATTAAAACGGGAGTCACAGGAAGTCTTGAAGGTACATTGTATCTGGTTGGTAAACCTTATTTTAATCCACAAACTCAATCCATCGAGTTGAAGAATATGGATTTCTCACTAGATACGAAAAGTAGATTAGTGAAAGCAGCTAACTGGCTGGCACATGGTACACTGGTCAAAAAAATGCAGGAAAATATAAAGATCCCATTAAAGTCTCAGTTAGAACTGGCCAAAAAGAATCTTCAGGCACAATTGGAAAATAAGCAGTTGATGAAAGGTATTTCCCTTAATGGGACCTTGGAGGAGTTTAGCCCCGGAGATGTTATTATTACTCCGCAGACAATTGTTGCTGTTGTGACTGCCAAAGGTAAATTGGATGTGAAAGTTGATGGACTTTAGATTTTAGCAGAAGCAAAAGGGCCTTAATGCATTGTGTATTAAGGCCCTTTTGCTTTATAAGGATAATTTCTACAGATGTAAGGATCCTCACTTTCTGTGATTCTATCTTCAAATTATGACTTTTATTACGGAACATTACAGGCAACCTGTTTCCGTTAAGTGTGAATTTTTCCTTCAGATATGTCCCATTACTTTTATCTTATTAATTATTTATTAAACTAGCTTCTACTCGAATGCGCAATCCTATACGTAGTTTTTCGCAACACGTCAAACGGACTTTCATCTTTAGTCTGTGTTTGATCGCGTTAATTACTCTGTTGGGTCATATATATGTACAATTTATACTGGAAGACAATGTTCGTCTCAGCCAGATTATTGGTCTTACTGAACGGCAAAGGGTTAAGGGCCAAGATATTGCACAAGTGACAGAACTGCTTGAGAAAGAGACTCGTAGTGAATATAATAGCAAACAATCCAATAAGTTGAGCCAGCTGGTGAACAATTGGTATAAGGTTCAGATTGGCTTACAGTATGGGGACATCCGCATAGGAACAACCAGATCGAAGAGTGAAGCTGCCGATCAACTTTTTGAAAGTGCGGAAGAGCCATTTAAAATTATCTACTATCAGGCACAAAAACTGATTCATCCTGAGAAATACTCTGAGGCTCAGTTGTCAGAGGCAGTCACAGTATTACTGAAAAATGAACCGGTTTATCAAAAAAGAATGACTGCTATTACATTGCAATATGAGAAGGAGTTAAGAGAGCAGACAGTATACTTACAACGGGTACAGTTTACCTTACTTGGTATGCTTTGTGTGGCCTTAGGCCTTATTGGTTGGTTCTTATATAAACCTATCGTAGGTAAGATGCAGTTTTACTTTAGCCAGTTGATGGATACTACTATTCTAACAAATGAGTTAAATCTGGAGCTGGAAGAGAAAAAGCAAGAACTGGAAGAGCAGAATCAGAAGCTGGAGGAAAAAACCTATGAATCTGAGCAGGCTCAGATTAAACTGGAAGAATTGTTTCTGAAACAACGGTCATTGATCGCTCAAAAGAAAAAAGATGCTCATAAAATTGAAGAAAAAGAGAAGTTTATCCGTTCTGTAACACAAGCAATGCCTGATGTATTGTATGTGTTTGACCTACTGGAACTAAAGTATGTTTTTACCAATAAGCAGATATCTAATGTCCTGGGTTATTCTACTGAAGAGATTCAGGATATGCATGGTGAGTTTCTTACTGAGTTGATCCATACAGATGATATGCCTGCTGTATTGGCATTACACCGGGAAGTTGCTTTGGCCAGAGATAATGAGATTTTCCCAATAGAATACCGTGTTCGTCATAAGTTTGGACACTATGTGTGGTTACATGCTCAGGAAATGGTATTTGAAAGAGATGAGCAGGGAATTCCTATATTACTGATGGGAGTTGCAAAAGATATCACTGAACAAAAACAAAATCTTAAAGCACTCGAGGTAAGTGAGGCTCGTTATCGGGCATTAATCGAAACGGCAGAAGATATTATCTATGAAATGGATGCCGATTGGAATATTACCTATGTGAATCCTGTAGCGGAACGGATTCTGGGATATTCTAAAAACGATTTTGCGAAGAAACGCCTCTGGAATATTGTAAAGACTGAGTATCGCCGGGAAATGGAGGATATCTATTTGAGAGACAAAGAAACTCGTTCAGTTATACCTTATACAGAGTTTCCTGTACGTACAAAAAGTGGCGAAGAAATCTGGTTGGGACAGAATACAACTATTGAATATGATGGTGATCTGGTAAAAACTATACGTGTAATTGCCAGAGATATTACTGGGCGTAAATCTGCCGAACTTGAACTTCAACAGAGTGAATTAAAGTATCGTTCTGCTGTTGAAAATATTGCAGAAGCAGTATTTCAGATTGATCGCGAAGGAAAGTTTATTTTCTTGAATCCGGCCTGGAGTATCACAACTGGATTTACCGTAGAAGAAAGTCTTGGAAAACTGTATACGGAATTTGTACATCCCGATGACCGCAAACTGGATATGGAGCATTTTCAGCCAGTTAATCGTCAGGAATGTGAGTTTACAAAACATCAGATTCGCTATCTGACTAAAGATGGAGGATACAAATGGGTCGAAATTTATGCCCAAGCTGTAAAAAGTCCAAAACAACGCGTACAAGGAGTTATTGGTACTATTACAGATATCTCAGAACAACGTAATAAAGAACAACGACTGATACAGGCAAAAGAAGAAGCAGAAGATATTGCTTTGGCAAAGCAAAACTTCCTGTCTATGATGAGCCACGAGATACGGACGCCTATGAATGCAGTAATTGGGATTACCCATTTGCTGCTACAGGAAGATCCGCGTCGTGATCAGATTGAAAACCTGAATATTCTAAAGTTCTCAGCTGATAACCTGTTGGTTCTGATCAATGATATTCTGGATTATAGTAAAATAGAGGCTGGAAAAATCAATCTGGAAGAAGTTGAATTTAAGCTGAAAGATCTGATTGTGAGTATAGAGCAATCTATGTTACACAAGGCAAGTGAGAAAGATATTGATTTGGATGTGTATCTGGAAGAGGGATTGCCTGAAAATGTAATCGGAGATCCTGTTCGTATTAGCCAGATACTCAATAACCTGGTAAGCAATGCAATCAAGTTTACCAATAGAGGATTGGTGCGTATCGAAGCGAAAGTAAATGCTGTGACAGATGAGTATGCAGATATTGACTTTGCAGTGAGTGATACAGGTATCGGTATTCCTACAGATAAGTTAGAGTTTATTTTTGAGAGCTTTACGCAAGCCAGCAGTGATACAACACGCAAATTTGGCGGAACTGGATTGGGACTTGCCATTACTAGACGCTTGCTCCAGATGCAGGGCAGTGATATTCAGGTAACTAGTGTAGAGGGACTAGGTTCGAAGTTCTACTTTACCTTACGATTGAAAAAAGGAAAAGCCCAGCAGAAACGTTATTTGTCTGCTTATACTACAAATACTTTCAGTGACTTGAGTCATATCCAGTTACTATTAGTAGAAGATAATGAAATTAATTTGTTGGTAGCTACTAAGTTTTTGAGTCAGTGGGGAATCATTCCTGACTATGCACTGAATGGAGTTGAAGCTATTGAAAAGATTAAGACAAAGCAGTATCATATTGTGTTGATGGATCTACAGATGCCGGAGAAAGATGGTTATGATGCTACACTGGAAATCAGAGCACTGGAAGATCCTTATTTCAAAAAACTGCCAATTATTGCCCTTACTGCATCTGTTATGAGTGATGTGAAGAGCAGGTTACTGGAGATTGGAATGAATGAATATATTTCCAAACCATTTAATCCAAGTGAGTTGTATGGTAAGATTCTGCGTTTTGCAGAGGAAGTACAGGATTTGGATGTAGTACCTCATATGCCGATGATTACTGCTGAACTGGTTGAAGATCCTTCGCTTGTGTGCTTTGAACGATTGGAAGAACTGACTAATGATAGTCCGGATTTCAAGCAGGAACTTGTTGAAAAATGTATTGAAGCTGTGGGTGAATTATCAGCTGTATATAGTGAAATCCTGACGGAAATGAGTTATGTGAAACTACGTCGACTTGAACATAAGATGCGGCCAACTTTTCACTACTTTGAACCGAACGAGCTGATCGCAGAAATTAAGAGAGGGCTTGCATTGTTGGCAGTAGAGAAAAAAGATCTAGAAGCACTATCTGTTTCTGCTCAGCGGGTGGAGCAACTTTGTCTTCAGATTGCAGATGAATTGAAAGCTTACTTATACGAAGGTGACAAACAGGTCACAGAAATAAAAGGCTAATCATACGTAGAGATTTAAGCCTCTCCCTCAAGTAGAAAGGAGAGGCTTTTTTATTTTTTATTTGTACGTAAATAGGCAATGATTGCCTGACGTATATCATTATGGAGGTCTTTTGAGTCGTTTTTGTCCGGACTATATACAATCTTGATATCTGAATTTCTGGAAGAAAGGAAATCCAGGTTTTTTTCCTGTCCTGTAAGCAAAAAATCAGATATGGCAATTCGATAAGTTTTCTGAAGATCAATAGGTTTTTGTTTTAGGAGCCATTCCTTTTTTGACTCATCATAGGTAATCTGATTATATAAAAGATACCCTCCACTTCCTTCATTAAGCTTTCCTGTTTCGAGGATTTTTTTTAGTAATCCACCAGGCATTTCTACTTCTAGAATCTTTCCTCCAAAAGGCAGTGCACGTAAAATGTCGTATTGGGTAATACGTCCTGTTAACTGGTCATCAATACGAATAGAACCACTATTAAGTATAACGGCATCTGCTTTTGGTGCCGCCGCTGCCATAGATTGAGTTATTAATTGTGTAAGATTGGTGGTATGATGGCGTACACTGCTTTCCCTGCCATCCAATAACTCCTGTGTATCAAGTAATACCTCACCAGGAGAGAAACCTAACTCATTAAAACTACGATCTGCAATCGCTGTCCACTTGTCTACTACACGTTGCGTTGCGGAATCCATAGGGATAGTAGCATTGACAGGAACAAGTTGTGATTGTACAGTAAGTTTCTTCTGTAACTTATCATACAGGATTTTGTGAACATACACTGTTTTTGCATTGGCATCAGCTTTTGCTACAAATGACTCCCCAACCTGATGATACATATGGTCATGATCATGTCCGCCCATAATCAGCCGAAGGGCAGGCACTTGTTTACTAAGTTCCAGATCATCGGCAATATTTAAATGAGTGATAGCTACCAGATAATCACAATGGGATTGTAAAGAATCTGCTAGTTTTCGTGCTATGTCAAAATAATGGGCATCGTATTTTACAAATTCTTTAGGATTAGAATCAATAACAAGACCAATCATTCCAATACGTACTTGTGTGCCATCACCATCCTTAAATTCAAGAACTCGGGTTACAGGCATAGGTTCATGTGTGCTGCCACTGATAAAGGGAACCAAGTCGCTCGTTGTTTTATGCCAGGCATTGGAAGATATCCATTGAAATTGAGATTCTGTCAGGCGTTTTTCCAGATCGTTTTCAGAAAGATCAAATTCATGATTGCCAAAAATTGCCAGATCAACACCTGCCGTATTCATAACATCAACCATCTGTCTGCCAGAGATGCGCTGACCTTCATATTTGAGTGTCCCTACAACTGAAGGATTCAGAAAGTCTCCGGCAATGAGACAACGTACATTCGGATTTTGTGCTGCCAGTCTCTTACGAATGGTTGCTACCCGACTGAGGCCACCTGTTTTACCTCCTTCCAGTGGTGAAATCTCATAGACATCATTCATCTGGAGAAAAACAACTTCTATCTTATTGTCATCAATAGATTTGTTGATGGAACCCGATTTTGAAGATTTACAGGCAAGGAATCCTATAGTACAGATGAAAAGGAATATAATCAGGTATCTTTTCATAAGAAAAAACTTTGGATAAATACTTTATTTATACTTACTGTGGCTGGTGTAGCAGGAGAGAGGTATACTCTGGATGCCGATCAATATAGGATCTTATAAAAGGACATTGCAGGGATACTTTCAGATGATTGGCCTTTGCATATTCTAATACATATTTTGCCAAAGTTGAACCTATACCTCGGCCTTCCAATTGTGGAGGAACTTCAGTATGTAAAAAGGTGATAATATCACCGGATAGTGCATATTCTACAATAGCAGTCTTGCCTTCCATGGCAAGCTCAAACCGATTTTCTGTTGTATTCTGACTAATATTTTCGTTCATTTCAGTTTTGTATTAGGCTGTAAAATTATCTTGATGTGTTGTAATGTTACAAAAACATACAAATAGTATCTGACAAAGGCGTGATTTTTGAGCAGATAGTTAAACTAATGCATGAATCTATTCCTTAAGTAATCAAAATATAAGCCTCTGAATTAATCAGAGGCTTGATGTGATGTTAATTTTGTTTCTTAACAAGATCTGTTAGCAGGTCTATCCATAGCGGATGTGTATTCAGACTTTCAACCAGTTGCCAGTGTTCCCCACCATGTTCTTCAAAGAGTTCTTTGTATTCTTCTCCTACTTCAATGGTAGTTTCAAGACAATCTGCTACAAAGGCAGGGGAGAATGCGAGTACTTTTTTGATGTTCCGTTTAGCGAGGTCTTTTACTACATCTTCTGTATAAGGTTGCACCCATACTTCTTTTCCCAACCGGGATTGGAAACATACTGTATATTTATCTTGCGGTATACCTAATGCAGTTGCCAGTCGGCGTGTAGTTTCAAAACATTGGGCACGATAGCATTGTTTATTGCCTGCATGCCAGGTAGCGCAGCAATCTCCTATGAGACAGGTTGTTCCTGATGCATCTCCTTTGCGTATTTGTCTTTCTGGCAGTCCATGATAGCTGAATACATAATGCTCATATGTATCTTCCTGCATATACCGTTTTCCAATTTCTGCAAATGCTTCAATAAATTTGGGATGATCCAAGAAGTAACTAATGAAATGCAGAGACGGAATAATTTGCCAGTCCTGAATAAGTTCCATGACTTTCTGATGTACAGAGCCGCTCGTGGCTGATGCATATTGAGGGAAAAGAGGAATCACAATAATCTTTTCAAGTCCACTATCTTTTAAATTTTCTAATGCACTTTTAATACTTGGATTCTGATAGCGCATACCTAATACAACTTTATATCCATCTCCAAGTTGTTGCTGTAGCAACTGTACCACATCTTCACTATAGTATTTTAAAGGAGATCCACGCTTAGTCCATAGTTTCTGATAGACCTTGGCTGATTTAGGAGCACGAAATGTTGTAA
>NZ_JASJOU010000008.1:300000-389209 GCF_030068605.1 Xanthocytophaga agilis | reverse complement strand
GTTTGAAATTAGAAAATGTAGATAACTGATATTGATCAGATTGTTTCTCTATCAATTCTTCTACTACTTTTTTGAGAAAAGTTACTGATTTTGCTGAGAATCGCTCGTTAAGTGATTGCTTACATAGTGTAATTCCTGTTGTTTCCTGTAGCAGAGTACAGGTCTCAGTGAGACTCTTCTTACAAGCTTTTCCAGCACTCATCAAACAGGTTACTAAAAACGCAGAAGCATTTAGTTTACTCCTACGTTTAATGAAACCAGTACTTCTTGCCTTTTGAGTAAGGACTTCCTTGTCAAACAGTCCTTCTATCCTGTTAACTATTTGACTTTCTTCTAATTGGCATTTAGGAAAACACTTCATAAAATAGAGATAAATATTTATCTCTATTTACTAAATTCTCTTCTCTTAGCCTGACGGCTATGTCAGAGATGATCCATTGAGTCGTTTATCAGAGCTGAGACGGTGGAAGTTTTCGAGATGAGTGTTTAAATACTAACTGGTTTTTATCTTTGTTCGACGCAGCTGATAAAATCGAAGCTTGGCGGCTGGAATACAACCAGTTCCGGCCTCATAGTTCACTGAAAGGACTTACACCCTGTCAGATGGAAGAGCAATCTCAAGTGTTCAATACCGCCGATTTTTCCACTTCTACCCGGTCCTAATTTTGGGAGGACGTCAATTAATTCAAATTTTCTATCTCAAACCTGTTTGAAAACAGGGGAGCCGACAAAAGAAACATATCGATCGGAACCTTCTTTTTCTGTAATAAGAGCGGAAAAATACCTCATTTGTGGTATTGTACGATTGTCAGATCTACCCTACTTTAACAGTTAGTATCTTCTTAATCTAACTGTTTTAAAGTGGAAAGAAATCTAATATTCATTATCAATTCTCAAAGCCCATATAAAGATGAGCTTAATCAGATAATTGGACGGCCTGTAGGACTTTCATATAGAAATCGTTGGCGGAATATATAGGTACAAAAGGATGTTGTCGATAATCTAAATAACCTTAAGTCTGTTAAGGTTTTAATTAGTATCAGAAATTTAGAAGATAAGAAGATTTATCCTTTGCGTTGGTGTACTATTGTAGAAACTCAACAAATAAGCGATATATTATATTTTGAGTATACTTTAGGTAAAATTGTCAAATATGATGTTAGCCCTCAAGCCACAACAGATAAAATTCAAAAATTTAATTTTGAACTAACTCATCATCATGGAACAACTTTACACGAGAATTTACTTGTTTTTTATACTAATATTTCATTTGATGTAGACGAAACTGGCTATTCTGAACTACAAGCTTGGGGAAGACTAATTAATACTATTAGTTTTACTATCCCGGCTCTTCAAGGTCAAGAATTTCTTAAAATATCAGAAATATCAACTCTCAATAAAACTAAAGAAATTGTAAAAGATGGCTATTTTCAATTAAAACCAAATAAGCTTTACAATTTATTTATTTTCCAAGTTGTACCTAACCCATCTATTGACCCTCCACCTTCTCATTTTATTGAAATTTCAGCACCGGAAGAGCATTTGACTATTTTAAAGAAAGCTGAAGTTATTGTAGGTAAGTATGATATATTAAGATTTATTTTTAGATCAAGAGATATTAGTGTTAAAGAGAACTCGTTTATTGACATTCGTGTAAATACAATAGACGCCAATAAGACTAACTTTCCCCTTCCTCCAATCCATTTACCTATCCAAATACGCAATCAGCTTAATCTAACAAACGTAACAAGACTTGTTGTTGGAGTAGCAAGTGTTGTGACTATTTTATTTAATAAGGTCTTATTTACTAATGTAATGGAGATATCCGAACAGTATCAACAATTAGCTTATAACATATCTATTGTACTGTTTACACTGACAATAGCTGATAAATATAGCTTCTTAAAACTACTAAAACCTAATATCAAGTCATGAGAATCCTAGGTGTGAACAAAGGTCAGACTCTACACAATAAAGTCCTACATGATGGAGCATTAGTATTGGTTGAAGATGGAATTATTAAATATGCGTTTATGGAGGAAAGAGTTAGTAGATTAAAAAGAGCAGGAGGATTTAGCAAATCACTAGAACTGCTTGAAAACCAATATAAAATCAAGTTGCAAGATATTGACCTTGTAGGAATTAGCACTTGTTGTGAAAAACAGAGCGCAGCATTACTACAAACTGGTTTTGTGCATGAAACTAATTTGGAAAGTATTAATCATCATTTGTCACATGCTTGGTCTGCATTTGCTACTTCACCTTTTACTGATACATTAATTGTTGTTATTGACGGAGGGGGGAATATATTATCTGAGAATAACAATTCTAAATGGTGGGAAGAACCTAGGGAGCAACATTCTTATTATATTGCTTCTGATAATAAGATTGAACTTATAGATAGAGATTTCGAGCAAGCGTTCGAGGTTGGTTTTGGTGAAATTACCCGAGCTGCAACTTACTTTGTTGGATGGAATAGCTCTCAGTACGCAAGCAATGTAATGGCACTAAGCTCATATGGAAACTACAGAAATATCTCTAGAAAAAGATTTATTAACATTGATAGAGGTAAGTTAATGTCCTGTGCAAAGTACAATTTTGATAATCCATCTAAAATTTTACTTGATGTCGGAAAGGACTTGAATATATATATCGGAGAGCCATTAACAAAATCAAGATATTCAATTGAATTAAATAATTCATATCAAGATTTATGTGCCTATATAATGTGGAATCTAGAGGTAGCCTTTCTTGAAAAACTCAGGTACCTGCAACAAAAAACAGGTATGAAGAATCTTTGTATTGCGGGTGGTTTTGCATTGAATTGTGTGTTAAATGGAATTGTCGCGGAGTCCGATATATTTGAAAATGTGTATATTCCATCTGCGCCTGGTGATAATGGACAAGCATTAGGAAATGCAGCGGCATTATGGGCAAAGTATAACAAGAAGAAGCTTACACCTTTCACAAAATCAACAGATATTGAACTAGGCACCAGCCATACAATTAAAAGAGAGACTATAATTTCAAATCTTACAAAATATCAGCTCAACAATACTTTAATTATTGAGCATACAAACTCAATAGAGCTAATTAAAGAATTATTAATTGAAGGAAACGCTATATGTGTTTTTCAAGGTCGAAGCGAATATGGGCCTAGGGCATTAGGTAATAGAAGTATTATTATGCTTGCCAACAACCCTGTCAATAAACTTGTTGCTTCTCAGTTAAAAAACCGAGAATGGTTTCGGCCATTTGCTCCTGTAATTTTAAAAAGTGATAGAGGAAACTATCTGCACAAGCCGTTGATAGATACACCTTTTATGTCTTTTGCCCTTTTAGTAAGAAATGACGCTTTAAAGGCTTTTCAATCAGCCGTAAGTTATACTAATCGTGCAAGAGTTGAAGCTGTTGAAAGTGATTCCTTTTTGGGGGCTATATTGATGGCACTAAAAGACTTGGGTGAGGACCCAGTAATCCTCAACACTTCTTTTAATGATAGGGGTGAACCAATAGTTGAAACAATTGAAGATGCAATTAAAACGTTTAGTAATTTATCAATAAACGTTTTAATGATTGAAAACTATATTCTTTTGAAGAGGGTTCCTCCTTCTCCATCGTTTAGCAAGTCCAATTTGTTAAATATTTCTTTTCCGTCATTTGAGGTAATAATTAGAGGCTATAAGCCATTAGATGGAACAGCCAAAACATCAAATTCCGTCGAAATTATTCGTTGGCTACAGCATGAAACAAAACAATATATTTATATAAGAACTTATTTTGCGCTGATGGAAGATTATCTTCTTTGGTTAAGAGACGGTTCAAAAACGTCTACTATCAGGAGACGATATGGAGGGATTGAGTGGCCAGCTTCTTCCAGAATGCCCGTTTGGAAAGCAAATGAACAGCAAAGAGATCCTAAAGAGTTCATTAACCCCGATTTATATGTAAAGATTAGTAAAATAGAATATCTTAAGTATGGTCAATTAACGCAAGAGGATGCACTCAGAGATGGATTTAAATCGTTGAGTGAGATGAGGAAACATTTCAAAGAACGTATATACTTTAATATTTCTGACGAGGATTGGGTTACATTATACTATATCACTATAGACTAGCATTCTGTGAACTAGTCAAGACTTAATCGGACAGTTTCTGAAAAAAATTAGTGACTTCTACAAACGATTAAGCCGCTGACAACTTAAGAAAAGATCATCAAAACAAGGTGGGAGTGCTGGAGTTAGCCTCTCTTTTAGGAAATGTGTCCAAAGCCTGCAAAGTGATGGGCTACAGGTTGGACAGCTTTTAGCGCTTCAAAGAACTTTACGAAAAAGGCGGCCTGATAGTTCACCGGATGGATACGCAAGCATCCCTCTTCAGGTATTCTCATGAGCGGCGCAGTCATTACAGAAGAGTAAACTTCTGGAACAAACGCTTCATTGAACCTTTTAGATGTGAAAGATTAGCCAATCATGGGAGGCGCACAGGACAATAAAAAAAGAATTCCTTGAAATTTTTGCCTGGTTTAATATACATTTCGGAAGTGTTGATAAGGCTATCAATTTTCCGAAGTCGAATTAAATAGTCATCAAAATTTAATAATAAAAACCGAATTGTATTTGGGAAGTTGATTACAGACATCTGTTTTTCTAAAAATAAACCATTTCTAAAAACCCTTATTGTTACACTATCATAAGTGAGTTGCTTGGAGAAACTTGTGGTACTGGGTTGTAAGAAATTTCGGGATGTAATAGTGCCTGCATATATTCTATCAGTTGACAATGGAATTAAGTCAAATCGGAAGCGTAGCCAATTCCATCTTCGCTTATTCTTTAAAGCAAAGATGGAAAAAGTGACCGAGTCGATAAATGTTTTAAAATCAGGTGCTGATCGGTAGCTTACCTCTTGTGTAATTGTCTCATAATGATTGTACCGAAACTTATTTCGCTTGAATTTATTATAATAGAGCAAATTACTGATTTTTTCAATAGTGTATCGAGCTTTATCCCGCATAAAAGCGTTGATATATGCCGTATCACAGGTGAAAAAGATCACACCTGCTTTTCCTGTTTCTGGTTCAGGAAGCGCCACGTACTCGATCTTAGTAAAATAGGGATTGATCGGCTTTGTATCTGTATAAATCTGAGCCCAAGCATAGCTAATGCTCAATAGGTAAATTATACAGACAACAATGAGCGGTTTCATTCTGCTTGGATATATATTTTGTTTATACAAATTTTTCCAGCGTCGGTATTACGGTATATAATCCGTGACCTGAGTAAAGTTTCGTTTGCATTCTCAGAGCAGAACCCCTCCGAAGGTTGGTAGAAGTAGAGGTGGCTAAACTGTTCTGAACTCGGCCCGGCTATATTAATACTTGGTGTACAAGCTTGTGAAATCGGCTTGCAGCAAGGTGTTAAACGGGTGAAAACATAAGGATAGAGATTTCGGTTATCAAAACCCCAGTTATGCCAATCCGGCAGCTTTATACCACGGAAGCAAAGCGTATTGCCTTCGGAGTTTACAATCTTAATTTCGTTTTGAGCTGGTGTAAAGTTGCCTGATACCTGAACCTGAACTTCTGGGATGCCCAGCAGCGTAGGATATGTGTTTTTGATAATCAAACAGCCTAAGAGATCCGTATAAGCACTATTGGAGTAAAAATAAAAATGATTAAAATTCTCATTAGTTATAGCATAAGACTTTTCCTCACCTACGTCCAGAAAATCGTTTTGCATACCGCTGACATTAGGTAGCACATCTCCGATATTCACACTTATTCTTTTAAGGTAGACCTTTGCCCTAGGATCGGTATTTTTGATATTGAAACGACTAAAATCCCTACCCTTGTACGGGTTGGAGCAATCTGGGATACTTGCAATGTCCGACTTTTTTGGTCCACAGCTAACGAAGCTTAAAAGAATCAAACATGTATAAAGTCTTAGCTTGAACATATCAAAATAAATTAATTGTTGTTATTACAACCTTAGCCTCATAACTGAAAAAACCGTTTCCAGTGGCGGCCACTGGAAACCTTTGTTTGCTGGAACTAAAGACAATTGGAATACCCTGCATTTGCGGGGTTAGTATTTGATTTATCCAACCATCATCGATTTGTCTTCTCATCATCGTCAATGTTCTTTCCATCCGACTTCGCTCAGTGGATGACAGATTTGCATTATCATAATTAAAACCGAAGATCCGCTGAATCGTGTTTTGCTTTTTACTTAGCTCCATTTCAAGGTAAACCGGCCTGGGCAACAGAACTTCATTATCGCTATCCAAGGCAGCGTGTAGTCCAAGCCTATCACCATTCATGTCCTTAATAGTGACATTTCTTAAAAATACCGAACCGGTAATTCCATCTCCGGTTTGAATGCGAATTCCACTTGACCGCGAAAAAGAGTTAATAAAATTATGGGGAATTATGGCTGACACCCCAAGATTTTGATATCGAATATTATTGTCTAACCTGTTGCAAATCTCCTTAACGTGTATGGTATCCTTAGAGTAAGTTAAACCGATAGAATTGTTGTTGAACAGCACCCATACCTTTCCGCTGATCGAAAATGGATTTCTCGGATCCTGGTAGTTCGTTGAAAGGTCCTTTAGTGGAAGTTTATAGAGATCAATGTCCTTGCCATCGAATGTTTTTGTCAGAATGCCTATCACTCCCCCAAGCCAACGCAGCACTATATCCTTATGCAATACGGCTTCTTCATTATAATAATCAGTATCTCGCTTTTGAGGATTTCCATCAAAAGTGGCTTTCGAATTTAATGTTAATCGAAAGGATTTTGTGTTTGCCGTAGTATTACTGGCCCTTAAATCATTGAACACATACCGGCTGGTATCAAAAAGAGAAGGCTGGTTTTTTAATACCAGATTGCGGATTAGCACCTCCAAATAAGAGTTTGGTATGTAGATGCTCATTTGACTGTCGGTTAAGACTTGGACGTCGCTCTTTTTCTTCGTTATGGAAAAAGCACCAATTCCCACAAGTCCTATCACTAGACGTAAAATAGCGACAAAGGTGCTAATTCTTTTTAATGCAGTAAAGGTAGTAGAAGGATTCATCCTCAGTTAGCTTTATAATTTTGGTAAATTCGAAAAGGGCTAAAATCTCGCTTATGCCAGAAAAACCTACTTCGGAAGTAACGCTATAGGGCTCGCTTCTGGAAGTAATACTTGTGTAAGGGCTTCCAGGCTTGTTGCAAAGTTGGCACAAGGTTTGACCAAACAGGTTGAGATTCATCACCATCAAAAAAGAGCTTGCATCCTTAGGTTGGAACTTTATTTCGGCCGAAATCATGGTATACAAGAGTTTATTTTCAGGACTTTTAATAATTGGCCCTTCCTCGCATACCCGAGTATTCCAAAAATCAATTCCAAAACGCGTATTCCTACTCCAGGCTTTAAAACGCCCCCAAAGCATATAATCGAAAAAAAGGCTAATCTTTTCAAAACGGGTACCTAAGTTTACAGAATGCCACTTCTCCTCTAAACGGTAATCTTGAATTTTTAAAACAGTGGTACCGCTGCAGGTGGGATTAAAATAACAATCATCATTATAAAATTTATATTTACGAAGCATTTCTTCCAGCCTCGCTCTAAAGTTGGTTTTGTAATAATTCAGAAGTTTTTGCTTGTCGAGAATCATTACGCAGTAACCTAATGATCCGTCTTTTTCCGGTGATATTATTTCTATGAATCTGTCAGTAATAAAAGGATATTTCTCTTTGAAATCTTGTGGCAAAGAAATATTAGGTATTTCCTTGACTTGGCCAAAGCTGTATAACCAAGAAAAGACTATGAGGGCGAGTGCAGTTATATTCTTACTAGCCAAAATTTGCATAAGGCAACCGGACGTTTATATATTAGAGTTTCTTTGATTTGATAATGAGTTATTTACTTATACATTGGCCATTCACAACAAAGACTCCAATGGCTAGCATTTATCATAACCTACGCACAGATTGACAATACAAAGCGGCAACAGCTTTGAGCAAACAATAATTTGAAGATCTGTTGGCAGTCTTTGAAAAATTGTACGTTCCAAAGACTGCCACCCCCCTACATAACTCATCTTCAACCGCAATTGATCGATAAACGCGAAGCGTTGTTCTTCATTTTGCATTACATGAAAGCTTATCCGACTTCGGAAAACCTGGCACTCTACTTTGGGTTTGCCCAAGCCACGGCTTCTGAATACATTCGCTTGTTGTTGCCCCTGATCAAAACGGCGCTGAATCAGTATGCACCGTTGAAAAATCTTGTTTTCAAGGATTAGAAATCCTTTGGCCAAGCCTTTGAAGGCATCCAGGAAATTATCATTGATGTCACTGAAATTCCGGTAGAACGTCCTGTCAATCAACACAAGCCAGCCGAGCAATCCAGTGGCAAAAAAACGCATACCTGTAAATGGCTTCTGATTACTGACCGGAATAAACGCATTTTATTTTCCAGTGCCATTCACGCTGGACACATACATGACTTTGCCATCTTTAAATCCATTTTCTCAGGTCTGGATTTTTTCCGATTGACCCTGTGGGTTGATTCGGGCTTTTAGGGATTGAAAAGCAAGTGGAAACAGAAAACCTGTATATTCCTTTCAAAGCATCCAAACATGATCCTCTAGATGATATTGCCAAAGAATACAATAGTATTATTTCAAGCCCATCTGCCGATAAGCAGGTGTCAGGATCAAAATAAATGATTCTATAGTAAATCTGAAATCATTTTTTATTCTTAGAACAAGAAAACGAATTCGGTGCGTAAAAGTGCTCTATACAATATTCTATGTATGTACCAGACTAGTTAATTTTAAGATTAACTAGTTGAAATTCATTCCATAGAAACTCTACTATAAAGAAACGGTTTTATAAATACTAACATCTATCTAGGATTAATGTCAATTAAAACGCATGAAAGCAAATATTAAGATTTACGTTTTCAATCACAATACCTCATTTGTGGTATATTTAAGACTGTTTGAGGTTTTCATTTTTCAACTTACTATGGCTAGTTTTCAATACTTAATCATTCACGGCACCGCCACTCCGGCAGGCCGCTGAATCATTACCGACGATGTCAAACGCTGGCACACGGCTCGTAAACCCTACGGCAACGGCTGGAAACAAGTGGTCTACTCGGATCTGATCTTACTGGATGGCACCCGTCACACGTTTGTCAAACACAACAACGACCATGTTATTGACTCATTCGAGGTGACCAACGACATGGCGGGCATTAACCTGATCTCCCGGCATTTGTGCTATGTGGGTGAGATAGACAGCAGCCACAAGATACCCCTGGACAGCCGAACACTGCAACAGATCAGCACGATGATTGACATCATTGGCGAAGTGCTGGGCTATACCCCCAATGTGAAGATTGCCGGCCACAACCAGTTTGGCAACAAAAGTTGTCCCAGCTTCTTTGTTCCCACCTAGCTCAAGCAGTTAGGCATTCCAGAGCATAATATTGAATGGCGAGATCCGTTTGGGTATGAACGGTATTCTAAGCATATGTGGAAGCACTTGAATAGCTGAGAATACCTTAAATGAGGTATTGAAGTGATAGTTAATATTGGCGAAATTGGAGTACTTATTCTTTCCTGGTTTATTCACGTAGACAGCGTATTGTAACTATCACTTCAATACATAGATATATGTTTTCAAATACTGGCATTATCTCTTTTTGGCTTTACATCAGCTTTATCATTATTACTCTTATAGCCATGTTTTATGCGACTTATATTATCAAAAAAGGATTGATAACTGTTTCAAAGTTGAATAAGCTAATCGAGTTATTCAAGTATTCTATCGTAACAGTAGCAATCACTACTGTTACCTTAATCGTTTCGGATTTATTTAAAGAACGGGAACAAGATATCAAGGAACTTGAATACTTGGACAGATATGTTGCAGACCTAAAACAAGTCAAAGGTGTACCGATTAGATACTATTTGTCACAATACTTCGCTACTGTTGCACCAAGTGGAGAAATAAAAGACGGATGGAAAGCTTATTATGACTCTGTAAAAATTGAATATGCTGAGTATAAAAAGCTTGAACAACTGAATGATAGTCTTAATAAAATAAAAAATAAAACTGATAACCAAATACTCCAACAAAAACAAATAATCAAGGAAATAAGAAAAAAAGAAGAGCCTCTAGTTCCTCCAAATGCCAAAACAGGAGTAATATTTGTCCTTGCGTATCCGAACGGAACATTACCTATTATCTTTAGTAAAATCACAGGCTTAGATAACCCCATCTCACAGCAACAAACCATTAGTCCAGTAGATGAAGAAGTTCTACTTCCTGCAGGTAAATATAGATTAGAGTTCAGAGAAGGTTCGGGTTTTAAGTTAATTAACAAAAAAAAATATCTAGACTTTACAGTCAAAGAAAATGAGCTTTCGAGGATAAATATTGAAGTTGTTCAAAACACAACAATGACCAAGTAATAGATTCCTTTGAGATTACCAATGGAGTAGCAGGCATCAACTCTATTTCCAGTCATCTGTGTTATGTAGGTGGTATGGACTCGTCTCACAAAATGCCACTAGACAGCCGCACCCCTCAGCAGATCTCAACTATGCTGGACATTATCAGTGAGGTATTAGGCTATGCGCCAAATGTGAAGATTGCCGGGCACAACCAATTCGATAACAAAGGTTGCCCCAGCTTCTTTGTTCCCACCTAGCTCAAGCAGTTAGGCATTCCAGAGCATAATATTGAGTGGCGAGATCCATTTGGGTATGAAAGATATTTTAAACAAGCATGGAAACGATAAAAAATACCTCATTTGAGGTATTGAATATTGTTTAGATCCTGTTTCTAATTATTTTTTACTCATTGGTCATAAGCCAGTTTAGTTTAATGCCAAAGACCACACTTAGACATAGTAAGAAAACATTTTACATTAATCTACATGCTTGACCTAACCATCAATTCCGAATCAGTAGCCACCATCGGCCAGTCCTTCGACCGGATTGCCAGGGAGCTGATTCACCGCTGGCACCTGCGCGTCAATGACGACCTGTACTCGTTTACCGAAATTGAGTTTTACTTTTTTAAGACGAGTATCCACGAAGACTACGCCACCCATGAGCACGAGTATGAAGGCTACCAGTGGCGGGGTCATGCACAGGGCCTGGATATGACATTTGAGGCTACCGAAGATAGTGACGGTGGCATTCTGATTCGGGGTTTGCGCAAAGACAACGTAGGCACCTCTGCCAGCGAAAAATACACCAATGGCCCCCGCCGGGTGGTAACCCTGCTTTTTAAGAGCTTGGGACTGGTCTATTTGGTCAGCAAGCAGTTTGGTTTGCAACCCAAGCCACAGCAGACAGCCGAAGTGATCCATAAAGTGAAACGACACGGGTTATCGGCAGGCCAGAAAAATGACTACCTCGACGCACTCTACCGGTACTGCATCGAGATAGACCTATGGGATATTCCGAAAAACAATAAGTCAAAAATCACGACTGAGATGCTTCCCCTGGAATAAGCGGCCAAGCCGCCTAATCACTTTTAGCAATTATAACACTCGGGTTTGCTCATGCTGGTTTTGGTGTTGCTGCCACATCTATGGCAATACTTTGCCATGTAATCCTGTTTTTCATTCTGTGGTTGCTATCTTTGAGTGGACATCAAGTTAAGATCAATTGCTATCTTTATTGTATGGTTGAACTTAATCTGTAAGCAAGATGAGTAGCACACGAAAACTCTATGACAGAGCCTTTAAAGTAATGGCAGTCGAACTATGTTTGAATGGGCAAGCCTCCCAACAAGTAGCTGACGATTTAGGTATTCGGGTACAAATGCTCAATCGGTGGAAAAAAGAATATCTGCAAAACAAAGAAAACAGCTTTTCAGGCCAGGGCAATCTCTCTGCCGAACAAGCAGAAATCTATCGATTGAAAAAATTGTTACGCCAGGCAGAAATGGAAAGGGACATCTTAAAAAAGGCAGTCAGCATCTTTTCCAAAGAAAATGGCAACTCTTCCAATTCATAAACAAACACTGCTCTGAATTTGCCATTGAAAAGATGTGTACTCTATTGAGTGTAAGCCGGAGCGGATATTATCGGTGGTTGAAACAATGGTCTACACATACTGTTTGCAAACGTGAACAAGCCAATGAGCACTTGCTCGAACAGATTAAACGTGTACACAAAGAAAGTAAATCCTGTTATGGTAGTCCACGTATCAGCACACAACTAAAAAAAGAAGGTTTTTCCTGTTCGCGTCCTCGTGTAGCTCGCTTAATGAAACAAGCCCAGCTAAAAGGCTTGCCTGCCAAAGGATTTAAAGTGTGTACTACTGATTCTGATCATACTTATCCACGAGCCGCTAATCTGTTAAATCGTCAGTTTACGGTAGAAAAACTCAATCAGGTATGGGTCAGTGATCTTACCTATATTGGCACCAAAGAAGGGTGGTTGTATTTAACCATCATTCTCGATTTAGCAGATAGAAAAGTGGTCGGTTGGTCTGTAAGTGAGAGTTTACAGACAGAATCTACGCTGATTACTGCCTGGCGAATGGCTATTACACACCAGAGTATAAAAACGGATCACTCCCTGCTTTTTCATTCAGATCAAGGGGTACAATACGCTTGTGATCTATTTCAGAGAGAACTAAGTGCCTTTCCTCAAGTGCGACAAAGTATGAGTCGAAAGGGTAATTGTTGGGATAATGCAGTCGCAGAAAGCTTTTTTAAGACCCTGAAAACCGAATGGATCTATCGGTTAGGTCTTCAAAGTAAAGCACAAACCAGACGAGAGATCTTTACTTTTATTGAAATCTGGTATAACCGCAAACGCATTCATACAGCGTTAGGGAATCTAACTCCGTCTGAAAAAGAAGAGCAACTTTGTCAAAGCCAACAAGAAGAGAAACAACAGGAAAAACATCTCTCAACAGCAGCCTAACAAACATACATGCTCATATACGCTTGATGATTCATTAATTTTCTTTACTTATTCTTTTTTTGGCAAGTCCCTACACACTGCCTGAGGGGCTTGCCAAAAAAAGAATGGGCTATTGGGGTGTTTCTGGCAATTAGACCTGAACTTATATTTTTGTTCACTTTTTTCTTTCATGTTCACACTTTTTTCTTTTATGTTCACCTGATTCATCGATCATTAGGAGTTCAAACTTGTCGTTACCTGAAAACCAAAGTTTATTTTTATTTAAACATACTGAGCTTTCAGGTCAATACTTTCTATTTCTAAAGCCTATAAACCTGATCAATCAAGTTAAAAAATACCTTAAATGAGGTATTGCACTACACCTCTCATTTGTTGAAATTGATATGATAACCATCATATCAGAATGAGCCCTTCCAATACTAATGTTTCGGATTCTTCATTGCAACCAATCTACCGTAGATTAAGAGGCTATGCCTTTGATCCCAGCTTTGCCACAAAGCTAGATGCGTTAGACATTGACACAGTCGTATATCATGTCAAATGGGAAAAATTGAAACCTGGTCCAATAGGGGAATACATTGAAGTCATAGACATTGATCCTGCAAGCAGCGCTTTCTACCCACCCGTAAATTTAGAAGATCCGGAATTAATCGCCCAGGATGGACTGCCTCCATCCGAATCCAATCCCCAATTTCATCAGCAAATGGTTTATGCAGTGGCAATGCTTACCATTCAAAATTTTGAAAAAGCTTTGGGAAGACCGGCGCAGTGGTCCTCAACTGATTACAATGTGGAAAATGGAACTTCAGAACAATTCGTCAAACGGCTGCGATTGTACCCTCACGCAATCCGTGATGCCAACGCCTATTACAGTCAAAAGAAAAAAGCCGTTCTGTTTGGATATTTCTCCGCAAAACCAAATTCGCTCAGTCTGATAATGCCCAATAGCCTGGTGTTTACCTGCCTGAGCCATGACATTGTTGCTCATGAGGTAACCCATGCTCTGATTGACGGTATTTACAAACGCTATGTGTTTCCTTACCATGAAGACACGTTGGCATTGCATGAAGCTATCGCAGACCTGGTAGCCTTGTTTCAGCATTTCACATTCACTGAGATCATTGAAAATCAGATTGCTCGCACAAGAGGTAAACTGACAGGAGAGCAATTGCTCTCTCAACTTGCACAGCAATTTGGCATAGCGATTGGAAATTACCATTCCTTACGTGACGCTATCGGCAGTACAGATAAGACAAACACATGGACCCAAATAAAACCGGATCCGAAGCGATTACAAGAGGAAAATGAGGCTCATGGCAGAGGAAGTATACTGGTTGCGGCCATTTTTGATGCATTTTTGAATATTTATAAAAAACGGACAAGCGATCTGTATCGAATTGCATCAAACGGGACCGGTATTCTGCTTGACGGTGAAATACATCCGGATTTAACAAAAAGATTAGCCTATGAAGCTTCGCGAACTGCCAAACAATTTCTATCCATTTGTATCCGTGCACTGGATTATTGTCCTCCAGCCGGCACTAGCTTTGGAGAGCTTTTGCGAGCCATGATCACGGCAGATCTTGATTTGGTACCAAATGACTTACATGGTTATCGAATTGCCTTGATCGAGTCATTCAGAAAATGGGGGATTTATCCGGTTGACATCCGTACGCTTGCAGTAGAAAACCTTTCCTATTACTCATACAACGAATCAGAAGTCACAGAGTTAGGAAGCAAAGTAAACACTACTGAAGACGCACCTTCTAAAAAATTAGACAAACGAATCAAGCGCTTAATCGACGATATAGAGATCGAGCAACATTACCTTTATATGGACGATCTGGATAATGGGGGAATCAGGGGAGATATCAAGAGATTAGTTCAAAAGGTAAACGATTTGATACAACCAAAACCTCCTAAATCAAAGCCTATTGTTAAAGACTTTGCTAAATTCAGAAACCTTATCAGGGATTACTTCAACGATACAGCTATTCATCTGAAAGATCGCGAAAATCTGTTTGAACTATCCATGTCATACAAAAGAAGGCTGCATAATCTGATAAATAGTTTTGCCGAAAACTCGACTAAGATTGCGCTCCAAAATCTGACATGCATTCTGATCCGGTCGGTTGATTATAATTCATACTTTTCAAAAATCGACGAAGTAAATCTTGTCCTTAAGCAGGAGGCTAAAAAACAGAACATCAAATTTCCCTCCACTTTCAAGGTCAACGATATGTGTATCAAGAAATGGAACAGGGATAAAAAAAAGTATGAAAAAGGAATCAGTTTCGAGATACATTCGCTTCACCGGGCCCAGCGGGTAGGACCCGATGCAAATGTCATAAATCAGGTAATTATGACTCTTATGCAAACATGTACCGTTGGTTTATCCAACGGTACAGAATATGAGTTCCGGGGAGGATGTACAGTGGTGATCAATATTGATTTAAAAACAATCCGATTCATAAACAAAGGGATCCTTAAAGCAAAAGAGGACCGTTTGGATTATCAAAGACTGGCCCGCGAGTTATGTCGCCGTTACGGTTACATTAATCTGAAGGAAACCGAATCGCCTTTTTCCCCATCCAATTGGCCCGAAGATGCCGGCTCTTTTGAGCCATTTGCCTTGTTACATCGTAATCATTGAATCCCAGTCATCATTAAATCCCATTCATCATTGAATCCCAAACGCATCAGTCTCATGAAACTTAAAAACATAGATATAAAAATGTATAATGTAGGATTTGGGGATTGTTTTTTACTACAATTCCACTACGTTTCTCCAGAATCTAAAAAATCAGTATGTATTGATTTTGGTTCTTTGGATACAACTGATCAGCAGATGAAACAAATAGCGCGTAATCTGCTGTCCCATCTGGACAAAGATAAAAAAAGCGGTAAACCCGTTCTGGATTTATTGGTGATTACACATGAACACAAAGATCATATATCAGGCTTCAAACAGGCCGAGGATGAATTGTCGGATTTGATCATAAACGAGCTTTGGTTTTCCTGGACAGAAGATGAAAAACACCCTTTTTCAGCAGACTGGAAGGAAAATCAGGCAAACGATCGAAAAAAGCTTCGTCAGATTCAAAAAGAAATACAAGGCGTTGCGCAATTAAACAGTTTATCCGGTTTTTTGACAAATATGTTAAATTTTGAAGCTGATGCTGATTTAAACTACCGAGAGGGTTTTGGCAAAAACGAAATCTTTGAAAAAATAAAAAAAAAGGTGCCCAATAAAAAAAACATTCTTTATCACCGGCCTGGTGCCTTGGGCACGGAAACTGGCAAAACAGGAAAACCTATTTGTACCATACCAGGTATCAATATTTATGTTCTTGGTCCTCCGGAGGATTTCAAATACTTGCGCAAAGAAGATAGCAGAAAAAAAAATGAACTATATATCCAGGCTGATTATACAGGTGATTTCTCTTTCACGCAAAGCATAGCCTTTGATGAGAAAGAGAAAAACTTCTGGGATTACGTACGCGCTGCCCCTTTTGATGAGGAATATATTATTCCCATAGACGTGAAAAATGCAAAAACAGGCATAGGAAATCTGTCAAAAAGCACAAGTACTCCCATAAGCCAGAAGCTAGAAAACCAAAATAAAAAGCTCGAAAAAACAGATGTATACAAGTCTTATTTTGGCACAACCCCAAAATCATCTAATCAGAATCAAAATTGGCGGCGTATTGATTACGATTGGTTACAGGTTGTAGATGGACTGGCATTAGAATTAAACAATCATATAAATAACACTAGTCTGGTCTTAGCTTTCGAGATTGAGCAAACCGGGGAAGTAATGCTATTTTCAGGAGATGCCCAATACGGCGTCTGGTTGGCATGGGACGATGACTTAAAAAATCATCAGGAATATCTGCAAACCGAAGGAAAAAAGGAAAACCCGCATAGTTACAATCGTACCTACAGCTGGAGCAGAAAGGATAAAAAAGGTAAAGTGGCAACCATTCATGTCGAAGATCTGCTAGCGCGAACCATTTTATACAAAGTAGGTCACCATGGCAGTCATAATGCAACGCCTGATCGAACCGGACTCTCCAAACTGACGTCAAATGCACTGTTGGCTTTGATATCTGTCAGCCCCAGGAGTCAGTGGCCTTCAATCCCATACGCCAACCTGCTGGATGCTTTTGACAAAAGAAAGGTAAGATATTTCAGATCTGACGATACGAATCTACATTCAGTTCCACAGTGTTGGAAAGCAGATACGATTGTCTCTGTCGAATACCAGAACACTGTAAAATACCAGAATGATGTAGAAAACCAGGATACTAAAGAAAATGCGGTCAGTTACCTTTCATGCAAGCTTACAATTACGAAGCCAGAGAACACACCGGCTTAAAGACATTAACTTTATCAATTCAAAAAATAGTAATCAATAAACACCATGCCAAACATAACAGGTAAGGTAGTCGACTTCAATAATTCACCTGTTTCATCCGCCATTCTTGTTTTACGAGAAGAAGAGGTTTCTTCTCAAATACAGCAATCAGATACAGAAGGTAAGTTCGTGTTTGTAAATGTTAAGCCTTCCATTTACAAGCTGTCGGTTCTGATTCCGAAAAACAATTATGTTTCTGAACAGACCATTCAAATGCTAACAGACCAAACTACTGATACACATGCGGATTTTCTTGTTGATATGTCCTTAGTACCGAAGACGGGAAGTTCAGTAGGTTTTTTTGCCAATGACAAGTACGTTTATTTAAAATATATCCAGTACATTTTTCTGGCTGGCACCGGTTGGTTTTTCTTCTACAAACTGATAGGAGACAAACTCTCTTTCGAACTGTTGTTATTGAAGGATATGTCGATTGCCAGAGGCGTTATCACCTATCTTGTTGCAGTCACCACAATTGCCATGGCTGCACTATTGATGCTTGCTTCCATTCTGACTGGTGGCAAGGACTTAGACAAACGGTTTGCATTAGGCAAAGAAATCCTTACGCTCCTTATCGGAATACTGGGAACAATTATCGGATTCTATTACGGATCCTCAACAAAAGACAATGCAACTGCTGCCATCCCTGCATCGGATTCAGTAAGGGTACAGAATATTAAAGTTATTCCTGAATCTCCCAGAGCCGGTACCCGGTTTAATTTGAAAATGCAGGTCACAGGAGGAAAAAAGCCTTATTTGTACTCAATCGATTTCAAACCCGCCAAAAGCATCAACGGAGAAATAACAGACAAGCAATCAGAGAGTGGAATAATTGAAGAGACCTTTATGCTAGATACAAATGTCAAAAACCTAACCCAGGTAGGTTTTATCATTCAGGGTACCGATAGTGAAAACAAACCCTTCCGGTACCCATCTTCCGGAGAGCAAAAAATTACTTTGAAAAAATAGCCTCATCCCGGTCTTCGACCAAGGGTCCGTAAACGGGATCCTTCCTGAACTGAAAGTCCCTGTTGCTGACTTTTACCAGCAGACCATTTTAAAGGTGCGTTTTTGGAAATATGTTTGCAAGCGTAAAACTATCTGGTTCCTACACATCCCGAAGAATTTGAAGGCATACACAAGCAAATTGAGTTAGCCCGAAATCAATCCGGTTATTCCATACATCTTATGACAGGCACGTTTATAACAGGCACGTTTATTAAACGAACGTTTGATGAGAGATGCGTTTGGTTTTACTTAATTTGATATTCGATCTCATCTTTGGCTGGGTTCCAAACAAATTGATGTATATCCCAGTCCCCGCGTGCGGCCTTCCTCTCCAATCTCTGCGCAATTATCATCCGCTGCCCGTCGGTACGCACATTGATCATGCCATACACCGTTACTACGCGTGTCTTTACCTTGTCATCTTTCTTTTTCAGTGCCAGTTCGACAAACTCTTTGCTTGAACGTGCCAGTTCGGTTGAAAAAATCAGGGATCGTTCCCCCCGGCTGTGCTTACCGATCGTCCCCAGCGTATCGGGGCGAGGATGCACATGTGGTTCATTATCACCACTTGAAATTATAGTGGCCAGCGGATTTACAGCCTGCATGAATTCACTTGTAAAATCTGAACTGCCGTGGTGGCAGGATTTGGCCACATCCACCTGTAAAACCTTTCGTGCTTGCTCAACGGCCAGGAGCAATTGCATTCTAATCTGTAAGACAGCTTCAGGACCAGCTTCAGGATTGGCAAGCTGTTTTCTCAGGGAAGCAATGTCCACATTTGTATAATGCTTCATCAGGTAGTCTTCCGCTGGCTCGTTCAGATCACCTCCCAACAACATTTTGACTCGTCCCATGGTCAGTTTTAAAATAATAGAATGACCATTTTTCGTTTTTCCTTTGTCTATTTTAAAGACAGGCAGAGCAGCTTTCCCCTCAATCAATTGTGCAACCGGACCTAATACTTCTATTTTCAATCCGTTGGAATCATAAACGGGCGGACTTCCCAACCGGAGCGATTCTTTGGATGCGGAAGTTTGAGAAAGAATCGAGACATAATTTCCTTTCAATGAGCTATCCGCACGCTGTTGAAAACCTGCTTGGTCGTCACACAAATCAGTAATATAATCAATCCCATCGCTCTGGATCACCCTCCCGAGAGTATTAATCGAATTACCGTTTAGTTCAACCAATCCATTGTGGTAAACTTTGTCAATGGTAAACTGCTGCCGGGTGTTGTCATCAGATTTGAAAATATATCTGAATCCTTCATAATGATCCGAATCTGAGTGAGAAACAATGACTGTGAAAGGTGGAGGTGGGGTATTGGCGTTTTTAAGGTTAAAGCGCCATCTGAGAAAACGGTACATATTGTCACCTGGCCCTGCATCGATGAGAAAGTGTTTGTCATCAGGCGTCACAATGTGACAGCCGTCTCCCTGGCCTACATCTATAAAATTGACCTCAAGGATACGGTCAGGCTGAATGTCGGAATCCAATACAAATCCATCGGTATTTCTTGCTCTTATACTCACATAGCTTTTCTTACCTATCGTATGTACGACAGGTTGGCCATCCACGTGCTTGATACTAATTCTATCTCCGAAAAGCAATTGCTTGCCTTTTGTAAGAATCTTTTTTCCACTAGCCACCTCTGTTTTAAGTTCATAGACAAAAACCGATGGGTAGACAGCATAGCCTACCTTAGTTTGACTGACAATCGGATCAAGAGCCATGGTAAATGCTTTGAAGGTACATCTGTATTGAAAAATGATGTTTGAGGAAAAATAGAATTCAAACTTTAGGTATTGATGAAAAAATTAAAATCCTATCTGAATTCCCAGGTATAGATTTGGCTTACTTACAAACTGGTATTCCAGATTTTCCTTCAATACGGCCTCATCCGCAATCGGACTATCCTCTTTATATCCGTTTTTGAGCACTTGCTGCCAGTGCCAGATGGGTCCTGCCGTTATGATTATTGGTGTTTTCCAACTCAACCGCATTCCTGCTCCGGCTAAGAATACAGGGCGTTTGTTTCCAGAACCTACCCCAAGCTGAATCAATGGATGAGCCAATCCATCAATTGCATTTAGAGTCAGGTTAAGCATACCCGCAACTCCAACTGAATATCGTTCATCTGATTTTGCAATCTTCGATACACCATCAATATATTTTATGCTGTATTCAGGAAAAGTCATATTGGTATAAAATCCGCCCATAGAAAATTCGGCAACAAAGGTTTGGGCAGCACGTAACCGAAGCTTTCCCTCAAAGCTGTTATCGGTTTTATCAATGGAAGGAGGGGATCCGTTTAAATTTAACTTCCGCTCCTGAACAACTATACGAATATCTCTCATATTTTCAGTATGAATATCATACCGGCTCAAAATAAAGGCGTTTGTCAATCGTACAGACCCGTCACCAGGCAAAACTACTTGTTTCATTAATCCATCTACCTCACTATTTATTTTTTTTGCTAAATCCAGCATCTGGTTTCTTTTTTCCTGAAACTCAGCACGCGCCCTGGCAAAGCGTTTAAATACGATTTGCGAGTAGGTAGCAAAGCTTTCACATGAGTAATCATTGGTACTGAGCGCATTTTTACGCAAAAGGTCTTTCGATATGGGTTCAGAGATTATCCCGTTAAAGGTTTGGAGGAGTCTGATATTTTCCTGATTGACCTTGTCAAGACTATCGAGTACCACTTTGAAACGTTTGTTAACCCTGCCAAATTCTTCCATTTCATCTGGCTGGCTTAATTGCAACAGATAGGCTTTCATGACCCCACGGATGGAGGCGTTGAAATACCTGTCATCCAATTGCTGCAATAGTTTCAATAAGTTACTGGTAGTATCAATACACTGGACGTTTCCCTGCAATGAGATAAATTTCCATTCAGCCAATTCTTCCGCGGCAAGGGCATTGATCTTCTTTGCCCAGTTCTTAGACTCATCTGCTGAAATTACACTAGCTTTTGGTAGATTTTTATCGTTCGTTGTTTTTACCATAATCGGATCAAACTTCCCTGCCGGATAAATGGGAAACGGATCGTGCACACTGGCAACCGTTGCATTTGCATTCCCTACAGGTACGGCTCCTGCCGTAACAGTTGGAGACTGTTTGGGGGCTGCATTAGGCAGGTTACCCAGTAAAGTGGTTAAAGCCCCTGCAAACTCGCCAATGCTCTGATAACTTGGATCTGCCAGCAGTGAATCGCTCGTTTTGATTGTGTAGCGCAGTGGATTATAAAATTTGATAGTCAGTGCAATCTCTTTAAATCGCATCGGTACACCGACCGTCAATCCTTTTAAGGTCTTTGACTTGCTCGAAGGTAATTCACTATCATCGATTGTGTAGTAGAACTTCTTGTTTGGAAAGTCATGCCAGAGCTGAAGAAAATATTTCACCTTCGGAGCACCAAGCATTTGATCAGTATTGCTTTGTGAAAAAGCATCTGAAAAAACAAGCAGTAGACTTATGTAACAGACAATTCGTGACATACCCAGAAGTTTGAGAAATTAAAATTGTTTATTGAGCTTACAATAGGATATTACTATCTTACTTTTTTCCGTTTTTCATAGTTTAGTTTCAGTTCTGGTTAATCTTAAATTTCACTAAACCCTAAACTTATCGATTGTATAAATTTGATATACCAGTAATTGGATAAGCTAAGAAAGTATAGTTAAGTATACTTTTTTCAGAGGGCAATATCTAAACCAATCATATAAGGGACAATACCTCAAATAAGGTATTTTTCCAGTCTGAAAGATGACCACAGGTATTGGGAATGTCTGAGATGATTAATGGCTGATAGGAGCTAGCCTGCCTGATAATGAGAAGTTTCTGATAATGAGAACTTTTTTCAATAGGAACCGAAGAGGCCGTAACCAGAATGCTTTCCGCCTCGGCAATGATTTGCGCGCAGGTAGCACTCACTTCGCCCAATTCCAGCGTACGAAACGGCTCAATCCTGCTTCGGGTATACTCAGGTGATTGAAACTGCATTGAAAAGCTGACAGAGTCAGTCTACAGGTGGTTCCCATGAAATGACCCACCTGTAGACTGAGAAGCTCTTGCGGATAGACCACCGTCCGCTCGACCAGCGAATGACTGATTGAGCTGCCTTGGGAGTCGGCTGAGGACCTGGGATTGAGCAGCACACCTGCTAGCGCGGATGCGTTGGGAGTATTGTTGCTGCTTGACTCGGAGCGTATGACTCTTTCTTCTTTTCCAAACAGACGCGAGACATACTCGGCCGTATTCAGATTGGCCACCCTTCCGAAAAACTGGTTGTTCAGATTCGAGATCAAAACTTCGGCCTCGTTCTGACCGTACTGTTTTCTGATCTGGGAGAAGTCCTGGGCCATGTAGACGGTGGCTACCTTGTGACTTCTGGCCGTGGCCGGCAGCTGGTCCAGGTGGGGAATGTAGAGCGTGGGCGCTTCATCGAGTAGCACAAAGCTGTGCCGTTTGCCCTGCTGGTTCATAAGTTTCAAAGCCACGGTGATCGTGCAGCTGATCAGGGGGCAAACGTTTCGGCCAGTGTGGGCGAGGAGCCCAAACACAGTATCTTGGGGTCAGCCGGATCGTTGATATCCAGGCTGAACTCATCGCCTGAAAGTCCGTAGCAGATTTCGGGGGTGTTGATCCGGCCCAAGCCCAGCTGAAGGGTTGATACCATGCCCGCCGTCTGGTTGGCTGCCTTCATCTCAGCAGCGGTCAGCATGGATCGGATCATGCTTTGATTGAGTTGTTTAATGGAAGTTTTCGAGATGAGTGTTTAAATACTAACTGGTTTTATCTTTGTCCGACGCAGCTGATAAAATCGAAGTTTGGCGGCTGGAATACAACCAGTTCCGGCCTCATAGTTCACTGAAAGGACTTACACCCTGTCAGATGGAAGAGCAATCGCAACTGTTCACTACCGCCGATTTTTCCACTTCTACCCGGTCCTAATTTTGGGAGGACGTTATTGAGCTAGAAGTGTTTTAACTCATAGTGAATATTTTTTATAGATTATGTTAATATTTTGCATGTCAGCTTGTTAGGTTATATGGAACTTTTCTACAAAAAAAGAATAATATTGGATTTTATTCTTATAATAGTAACTTCTAAAAGTATTCACCTATTAGTCGTATCAAATTGATAAAATAACCATGGACGATCAGAAACCAATTCAAATTTGCATATTTGTTAATGAAAGATATTCGGACACCTTACTTGATAGTTATGTGAATGACAACACTATATCTGATATAAATTTAGATGTTAGAAAATATAAAGCAGGAATGTATGCTTCTCTTGAGTGGGCAATTCCTACTATGATAGGTCTATATTTTATAAAACCTTATCTTGATGGATTCATAAAAGAATTAGCAAAAGACCATTATACAGGTTTAAAGAATTGGATCAAGAAAATTGCCAATGATGCAAAAAAGATAAAAATAACTACTGTCTCTAGTGATGGGTCTATCCATAAGCTTGAAGAGAATAATCAATCAAGGGCGTTTTCGATTAGTACAGTCACAAATGATGATCATGAATTAAAGTTTCTATTTGATGACAACTTATCAATCGAGCAATGGAACACCTGTATTGATAAAATAATAACTCTATTGGATGAACATTTTACAAATGGAAAGGATGATCAGCTTACATTGGAAATAAAGAAGGATAATCTGGAAAGTTCTATATATGGAAAGATAAATACTAGCACATTAGAGTGGGAATTCCTTGATATAAAGAAGGTTATACAAAACAAAATGGAACAGCAACAGAATAGAAAAGAATAAGATGATGGTTTCTTTCTGTAGAAAAAAGTACTCGCTAACCTTAATGAGACAAATTTGAACTTTAGAATCTTTCCCAGCTGTGATTTGTTTACATATCGTACACTAATCATATAAAGTATTAAATAACAGCTATTGGGATAGAAAAAAACATTATTTTAGTAATCTTTTCTTTACCTCAATCAGAGCATAAAAGATATGCAACAACCTCAACAACCAATAACTCCTCAACATCCTATTCAAATTAAACTAGATTTATATGATAGAAGATTTTTTTGGACCGCTGTTTTACTTGTAATTGGTATGATTATCGTTAGTATATGTGCCCATATGTATTTTAACAATGAAATGGAAAAATACATAAAGGCCAAAAACGAAGAAATGGAAAAGATGATTGATCGGGTGAATGCAAATCAACTACCTCCAAAGGCAAAAACCACAAAAGATACATCTGCTGAGAAAGGTTTTGATGATATTCCAGAGAATGTTCAAAGAGAGATCAGGCAAATCAATGACAAAATGGAGGTGTTAAGGATAGAGGTAGGAAGTAAAACCAATGAGATAAATTCATCTGCTACTTGGTTAGGTATATTAGTAGGAGTTCTTACGTTTATATTCACAGCTAATATTTTTGGAACATATATTTACACAAAGAATACAATTGACAGTGAGGTAAGTGCACTAGATGGGAACCTTGAAAAGGTTACAAAGGTTCTTGAAGATACTGACGATATTGCAGATAAGATAAAGACTTATGCAGAATCTTTAGAAGATCAAAGCAATGCAATAAAAGGTGAAGGAGATACAATTAAAACCGAACTGTCTAAAGTTCCATTAATGGTTCAAGAAAGTTTAGCAGAACTTGAAAAGTTCAACAAAGAACTAGTAAATCTTAGAACTGTTGTAACAAGAGTTCTGGAAAGGATAAATACCTTAGAAGCGCAAAAAGGTAAAAATCAGTAATTGATTGAACGACAAATTATTATAATTATGAGTACGGAAGAGATTGCACAAATAAATAGCTTGGTTTTCGAAAACAGCGAACCAATTAATCTCAATTTGGATCGATTAGCTCATGCATTTTTATATAGTACTGCAGAACTTGAAGATTATGATAGACTTGATTTATTGTTAAAGCGTTTTGATAAGTATAACTTAATTAAAGACACTATTTTAGTACCTCATAATCTAAGCGGGATATTTGACATTTATGATCAAAGAGAAAGATTTGAGGCGGATATGTCTTTAAAATATGCAGTGATTGGTAGTATTCACAAAGAGATATTGTCTATTAAAGAATCTCTTACTGGGCACATAGATTTACAAGAATTCCTTGCGGTACCTACTCAGCAGAATAGTTTTCAAGATGCTAACTCTATATCTACGAGTGATGCTCTTAAAGATGCTCTTCCTCAGACTATATCTATTTTAGGCCATGCCCAAACTAAGGAAGCAGAAGATTTTTGGGCTTCACTTAGTACAAGTCTTTATCATCAACTTAGTTATATAAAGAAAGCTGAATTAACTGGTAAACAGTTCTTGTCCTGGTCATTTGCTGAAATGGGCGAACATAGATTAAATGCACGCATAAGGAAGTCAATGTATTGTTTTATTCTCGATGGCAAGCTTACAAGAACTTCATTTGAAAACAATCTTTATACAGCATATGGCTCTGAAAACATCGCTCAAGGTATACAAGATATGGCTTTAAGCGATCCTTCAGGATCAGGTATGTCTTTCGCTTCTTTAGTGTCATGCTTTCCTTATACACCTTTTGATCCTTCAGAATGGGAAGCGAATAAATATATAGATGTAAATGTACCTATGCCAGGAAAGATAAAATATTTCAATCGGGTTAGGATACCAAAAGGCTTACAAGCTTCTCAACCTGCAATAGCAAAAGAAGTATGGGATCAACCAACTTTAGCTCAGTCCAAATTTGAGTTAAATATGGGAAATGTTATGTTTCAAATTGAAATGACAAATGAAGGAATTGAGAGGTTTCTTGAGAATATGGAACAAGTTAATAAAAAAGAACCACCTCTCAAGCCTGGTGATATAACTGCACTTGCATCGGGCTTGAGAGAACAAAATCGTCGCAATGGTTAGTAATTTATGAACGGGGAAGATCTCTTAATTAAATAAGTTTTTCATTATCTGAGAAACTTTGTTTGCGCTCAGATCTTCAACGTATTCCTCAGTAATATCTACACTACTGTGATCGGCAGCTTGCCTAGCCTGATAAATATCACCAGTTTGTTCATAGATAAAGTTCACAAAGCTATGTCTGACCGAATGTGTTGAAAGCTTAATATCCCATCCCAATTTTCTTGAAAGGGTTTTCAGCTACTTATTGTAAATGGAAACCCTTTTGTCATGTAACATTTGTTCGGCTTCTGGTTTTGTCTGGCCCGGTTGTAGAATAAGGGGGTATCGCTTATTTGTCATGGTTACAAACCCGTCTGTTTCCTTCTCTATTGCTTTATACTGAGCCAAAATCTTTTTGAGGGGTTCTGTTATCGGAACGACTATTTTCTTCTTAAAACGCACGGTTTTGCTTGGATAATAGGCTATATGATACTTATATACATCTGACCAGTGAAGATTTATAGCATCTTTGATTCTCATTCCTCTGAAAAATAGTATGCAGCCGACCAATTACATATTGAAATGAGTTGATGACTGATATGCGGTGCTTTAAAGTAAGAAATACACTTTACTACCCTGATTCCGTTTGAAAGAGGGTGCATAGTGGATATAGCCAAATGTGCTCAGGTCCCGGATGCATTTGTGGTAGGTTGCCGGAGCGGAGATTTTGGCTATATCCATAATCTGGTAGCTGAATACCTGGATAGGATTTGTATAGTGGTTTATTTTCCAGAACTGAAGCAGAGCTGCATAAATCCCAATATGGGTAATACTAATTCGCGGATCTTTTTCGATAGCTGTAAAAAAGGCAGATAATGGTTCTAGTGCATCCATCCCTTGTAGGCATTAACCAAGTGAGAGCCCATTTCTCTTAGCTTTTCCAGGTTGTAACTGGATCGTTTTGGCTATTTGAGCTGCCTGTGTTTCTCGCTTCTCATTTTTTTGTTCCAGCACAGAACTCAGACTTACTTTTTTCATCTGGGCATCGTATAGGGTAATAGACTTCTGTTGAGGATTGGCTTCAATGAAATACTTCTGTTCCAGATTACCTTTATGTAGAAAAACCATTTGCCGATTTCCATTTACTAGCTCTTTGAATAGCTTATCCATTAGCTGCTGATTTTGCTTTTGTTCCAGAGGTAACTCTTTCAGTACCTGCTTTAAATCATAGCCATAATCTGCACGAAACTCTTTCATTCGATAATTACCCATCGCATCCTTGTCTGTAAAATCAAGCTGTACCCATTTGCCTTGTTTGGCCTCTAGTTGGGAGGCTTCAACCTGAAGTGCTCTACCTGATAAGAGATTATATGCTTGATTAGCTGTAATGGAAGTTGTATTGTCTGGTCGGAATGTTTGTTGGCGATTTTGTACAGACTTATTGTCAGATTGAAGTATAGCCTGGTAATTCTCAAATTGATACTGTCCATTCTTATCCTTATGAAAGGTTAGTTGAAAGTTCATTCGCTCTTTTTCACTGACATAATAAGACACAGGGATTTTAAATTCGGGTAAACCCTGTTTGATACTTTCTTCTAGTTGTGAAGTCACCTGACCAAAGCCTGCTTTGTGAATCAGATTTTTTAGGGCTTCTGTATTTTGAACTATCTGTTTCTCTTCTTTCTGGGCAATGTATTTTTGCTGGATAGGTTCGACATTCAGTTTTCGTAATAAACGCAGCCACAGATTTGGATAGAGCTGCTTTTCTATACGATTCTGCTCTTGCTTGAGAATGCGGATAGCCAGTTTTTCTTCCGGATTATCAGAGTTTTTATATTTGGCTGCAATACGATTGTAGTATTGGAGTTTCTCTTTTAAGAAATCCCGATTGCTGGTTACATTGAAAGAAAATAGTTGACTAAACCGTTCTTCTTTCTGCTTCCACTGATTCAAATCGGCTTCTACACGGTTTGAGACATGTTCTGTTTGCATAGTAGTAAATGTCTGGGAGTTGAAATACTTAGGTATACATATGTTGTTAGACTGCTTATTTCCCTCTAATGCTAGAGTGCTATTTGTTAGAGGATCTGCTTTAGTTGCCTATAGGGATAGCCTTTACTAACGTTCTGTTTTTTATCTGAAGGTGTAGATGCTTTCCGCCATTTTTCTCGTTGGTCTCAATCAATACATATTTCTGATCAGGAATGGTGAATTTGTCTAACGCAACCACCCAGGTTTGTTGAGAGTGAGCTTTGATGGTCTCTGTAGAGTCAGCCGCTGAATAGATATAAATCGGAGATAACTCTTGCTCTTGTGTAGCTGTTCGTTTTGCCTGCTTTTTATCGTGGATGCTAAAACGGAGTTGATCGATTGTGTAATTTATGGCAGTCTGATTGTGTAGTCGGATACGATAATAGAGCACCTCATCCTGAATATAGATTCCTTCCAGGTGAAGACTGATGCCAAAGTGACTATCTTTCTTTCTGCGAAATAGTTTTCTCCTAGCCAGAATCTGTTGACAGGTTGCTTTTAGCTGGGATTGGTTAGGGTGCATTTCAGAAAAATGAACCTTCTCTGATAACTGATTGGAAGCCGAATAAGAAAGGGTAAGAACGGTTGGATTGGACGCATAGTTAACAAGATAAGAGTAGACATTTCCATCTGTTGTAATAACAGTCAGATTGGTTTGTTCTATCTGTTTTTGAGCTGCTTTAATCCAGAGTACATTTTCAACACCACTTGCTTTTTGTGCCAGAATATCCTGACTGCCCCGATCCACACTTTTAATCGCATAAGGAAAAATCAGTGTGGTTGTTTTTTGATGTGTAACAGAGAGTGGATAGGAAGGCAGAATAGTAGGAGAGGTAGATTGACCCAATCCTTTACTACTGATTAGTAATAGGCTAATGATAGCCAGTTGAATAGTTTTCATAATTGTTCGTTTTGAAAGTAGTGTGTTTAGTTATTGTCCTTGCTTTTCATCATGTAGGAAAAGCCGATAGCCTGCTTTCACAGTGACTTTAATAAGCTTGGCTTTGCGACTTAATAGGTTCTTAGCCGCTTCAATACCTGCACTGGTTGCTTGTGCACCCAAGGAGATATCCATTGTATTGAGGTTGATGCCTTGCAGCATTTGATTGGTGGACTGTTTGGCTACATCTCGGGTAATGGCTCCTGGCACGTAAATACCTTTGAGTCCATCTGTGTCATAAACCGATAATTCAATTGGGAAAAGAATGTTTTGGTATCGAAGGCTCTTGATACTTACTTCCAGCCTTTCTCCATTCAGAGAAGCTATGCCGTAGAGATATTGATCTTTAGGAATACAAATGCCATTGATATAAATTGGGTGGGTAAGCCGAAGTTTTACTGTTGAGCCATTGGTGAGTTGCTGACTCTGCGCCATGACAGCTTCAATAGCTCCTGAAAGAGTAGCTGAGGCTGTTGGTTGCTCCGTTAGTGGATCTGGATTAAGAGCGTAAAATCCATTATTAGACCTAGAGGTTACTTGCTGGTTTGGTACAACTCCACTTAGGAGTGAAACTGGATTTGTATCCATTGACGCAGAAACCGCAAATACCTGATTGGTCTTTTGCTCAGAAACCTGTTTGATTTTTTCCTGCATTCGTTCGGGATGTTGAATATCCAGAATCTTTTCCAGCATTCCATTGATTTGCGTCATTTCCGGATCTTCCTCTGTTGGCTCACTGACTGTTTGCATCATTTTTTCCAGTTTTTCAATATCTGCTTTATTCGTAACGGCAGACGGTAGAGTCGGATTGGAAGAAAGACTGCTTTGATATTCTTTACTATCCGTCATAGGTGTAGACGCATCTTTTGCCAATACAGCATTGAGCTGATTTATCTTCTCATACACTTTTGCCTCACTAGAAGTGGGGCCAGTGTTTGTTTTCATGGGTTGCTGTTTGAAAGATCCCTGAATAGAAGGAGACAACAATTCTGAAGTAGGTATAGATGTATGACTATTGATATCAGGCTTGTAATAGGGATCGTTTTGGATCTGTTTTAACCGTTTGATAGAATCTGTCTGTGCCTGATTGTAATAGCTCATTTTATCCAGAGCAGAATTGGCTAGTAAAGCTGGCTCTGGTAACTGCATATTGAATCCAAAGGAATCCGCTTCTTTTTGAAGGGTATCAGCTTTACCTCCTCCCAACGACCAGAATAATAGTGTCAGAAAAGGAAAGACCAGCAAGGGTAATACAGTTAGGAATTTGCGTTGCTGTAAAAGATGAGAAGATGGATGTGTAGTTTTCATAGTGTTACTAGGTTAAAGGATTATAGAATTAAATAAGCAGATTGGACACTGTCAGTGATTTTCAACTTTGATGTCATTATTTTCCATTGTTTTCCACCGTTCAATCAGAAATCCGTGTGGGTTATTATCACTGCGGGCAACGTTTCGTAAAAAGCCTTGGGTGACCAGGCTGCGATGGACTGTACTGGTTGCTCGTATTAACCGTTGAGTAGCGTAACAATGAAAGGGATATGGATGCTGCTCAAGCTCTACTACTATACTATCGATAGTAATCTTCTGACTGATGTTTCCGGAAATCAGACCTGAGTAATAGCCATTTTCTTTCAGGTTGTCGTATTCCCGTTTGACAGAACCATCAGCCAGATAGAGTGCTTTGGTAATACTGCTTTCAATAACTTTATCATCCGGATCAAGCGTAAAGAAAAGTTGATGAAAGCTGCGTATATGGTCTTTGGCTTCCACTGGGATGTTATCCTTTCTGTCAGAAGCATAGGCTTCCAGGACTTTACCATCCGCTAAAATATAAATCCTGCTTTGCATAGTTTTGACAAGCTGATAACTCTTGTATAAGGCAAAACAGACAATAAGCAGACAGGCCAGAATAACCAGAAGTGTAAAACCACGGACATACTGAAAGGCCGTATCAATGTGTTTGATTTTTGTAAACATAGAATTGAAATAGGTTGTAAGAGTGTATCAGGCGTTTCCTTTGAGCTTGCCTTCCATATAGTTGGAAGAAGGTTCGGGTTTATCTTTGAAATAGGGGGATGCAGAATGGTGGCTTTCCATACTCTGAGACATCTGAGAAGAGGAGCCACCCATCGCATCTCTAACCATCCCGACACCAGATGCTGCTGTATTAACTACTCCACGCGAAGAGTGACCAAAAAGAGTAGTCACTTTCTGCACGAGTGCATTGCCTCCTCCTGCATGGACGATATAACTGGCAACAGAAGGAACAGTAAAGTAGCCAACTATACCAATGATCAGAAAGATCAAATAGGCTGTATCGGTAGGACTAAAGAATGTATCACCACCTATATGGATCTGATTGATATCCAGTTTGAGCATCTGCTCTTGGATTTTGCCAATGATGCTACCGAAAATATTGGCAACGGGTAGCCAGAGATAGATATTAATGTACCGAGCCAGCCAAACAGTGAGTGTATGTGTAAAGCCATCAAAAACAGCTATCCCAAATACAAGTGGCCCCAAAATCGCTAGTACAATGAGTTGAAAGGTACGAAGCGTGTTCAGACATAGAGCTGCTGCTTCGAATATGAGTTCCAGTACCTGACTCATCCATTCTTTGATGGAATTACGAAAACTATAAGAGGCTTTGGCCATGGCAAACTTGATATCATTGCCTAAGCTTTCCAATGTACCTTCAGTAGATGGATCACTGCCTTCATGCGTATACTTGTACCAGCGATCTCTATCGCCATTGCCTGACTGACCCACATACATCTGCCAGGTATTGGTCTGTTTGATAGCTGCCTCTTTTTGCCTTAGTAGTAACGCAATGGATTGATTAGAGCCTTTAACCATAGAACTAGTTGCTGTAACAGTAGGTTTGAGTACTCCATTGACCACATCCAATACAGATGGAAAGAGCGCAATACAGAAGCCCAGTGCAAAAGGACGTAAGAGTGGGTAAAAGTCAATCGGTTCGGCAGTGGCCATATGTCTCCATACCCGAGCTGCAATGTAGAAGAGTGCTGCAAATCCTGCGATCCCTTGGGCAACACTGATAAGCTTGCTGCATAGAGGTATCATCTCGTTATACAATTGTTCCAGTATGGGCTGTAAGCCATTCATCTGCTGGGCTGTTGTTTGCGACCAGCATAGCTGAGGCAAAAGCAGTCCTATGATCACGGGTAACGTGATTTGTTTCCAGGTTTTCATAAGTAGTAGATTAAGCTATTGGGCTATGCCGTATAGATTTTCTAATGTTTGATTGTTATTGCGTTGGTGTGCCCGTTGAATAGCCAGAAGAGTTGTACTTTTATTGAACTCTCGAAGAAAAAGAAGCTTATCCTGCATATGTGAAAAGATCTGGTCAATAGCCCCGAGGCGTTCTTCATCACTCATGCGTAATTTATTGGCTGTAACTACAACGGTTAATTCATCCAGATGGGTAAGGCTTTGTTTGAAGAGTTGTTCGTATACAGATCCCAGATAATTGATTTCTTCCGGTGTGAAATTGTCATCCTTTCGAAATCGGTTGTAAGCAAGTTTGTATTCCTTTACCAGTAGAAACTGGTAGTTAATAATATCTTTTACCCTTTTGTATTTCTTCACTTCTGGACTAACCTGCCATAAACCATCCAAAAACACCTGATGTAGCTTGAAGTTGCCTTCAGATATACCTTTGATAGTCGTATAACCTTTGTAAATAATCTCATACCCTTTTTTCAGATCTTTCAGGATTTGCTTGAATTGGGCAAGCTTTCCTATATTCAAGAGTAGTTGTTGAATCTCCTGTTCCTGCGCCTGTACTTTAGTGGTTGTAGTAGCAAGGAAAAGAATCAGAAGTATACATAGCTTTTTCATAGTTGTATTCCGTTTTCTATTGTGTCGAAGCTCCATTCAACGTGTGACTGGTTTGTATATCTTTTTGCGACCGGATGCGAGAAGTAACAAGAACCATTGTTTCACTATGGAAGTGTTTGAGGAAAGTATAGTGATCCTGCATCTGGATATATAACTCATCAATTCGCTTTAGCCGATTTGCATCATTCATAGAAAGTATATTACTGGTTGTTAGTGCAGACAGGTTATCTATTGTCTGCTGACATTCAGATAGCAATCTCTCATATACCCGCTGGATATAACTTATTTCATCAGCGGTCAATACCTGACTGGATTTAATCTCCTTATTATCCTTTTTACAAGTTTCTTTAATGACTACATGCAACTGGAGTATGGCAGATACTTTGCCATAGTTTTGAACCGCAGGATTAACATCGTCCAGGCTCTGAAAGTAATTTTTGTGTAAAGAGACCTCTTTGTCTTTGATGTCTCCAATAAACGTAAGACCATCTTTGGCAATAGAATATCCCTTTTTTAGAAACTTGATATAGACCTGTAAGGCAGCTATTTGTTTGAGCAAATATTCTTTCTGAGTCTTTTTCTGTTGAAGCCATTCTTTAACATTCTGAGAATAGGCCGTAGCTGTGAAGACAGAAAAGAATCCGATTAGTATGCCTAGTTTTTTCATATAGTTGGTTGTAGAAGATAACAGGATCTTAAACTAATGTAAACCATAGAGTTTGCGGGTTGCTTCAATATCCTGCTGGCCTTTGGATCGTTGTAAACTGAGCATCTGATTCTGGGTATTGAATTCGACCAGATCATAATAGTTGGTTTCTACCTGGTCAGCTGCTGCATGGATGATTTTGAGGCGTTGTGCATCGGTCATTTTAGTAGTCAGTGATTGAGTGATTAGCAGAATCTGATCCATGTTGTTTGCACTTTCTTCCAGAATACCTGTATAGACCTTAGACATATAATTCAGTTCGTCAGGAGAGAAATGTTTATCCTGTTGAAATAACCGCCAGGCTCGTTTATACTCATTGACCAGGCGTATTTGTTTTTGGCTTATGTCTTTGATTCGCTGGTAGTAGGTGATAAGAGCTTTGACTTGTGCCAGTTCATCGTAATACTGTTTGTAGATGCTACGCTGTTTTTCTATCCAATCCGAGATCTGATCCAGTTTAAGTTTAGACATGGTATTTTCCAGTGTCTTCTGAGCATTCTGCAACCAGATGACTTTATTCTGCTGTCGCTGGATTTTTAGATCGACAGCTTTGATTACTTTCACAACGGCTGCTTTAATAATGGCAGCAATGCCTAGTGCCTTTGTCTGTTGAATGGGTGCCAGAAATAAACCCATTATCAGAGTGATTAGAATACATGCTTTCTTCATTTCTGTACGATTTACATTTGTGATTCCTTTTTAGGCTTTTGTTTTTATATCATTGACCAGAGCGGCAATGCCTTTTTGTATACTTCCGTATTTGCGGGCGTACTGAAGAACTTTCATCTTTTCGGTTTCTTCGGTAGTATAGGCAAAGTATTCTTCCGGAGAGACCTCTGTGCGGTAGACTTTTGAAACCATACCTCCCAGCGAGATAAAAACCTCCTTGTATTTTCGGGTTGGATCATTGGCTTTATTGACAGATAAAACCAGTGCCTTTTCTTTTTCTGTCAATCCCAATAGTTCTTGTATCTGATCGAACTTATTTTGGTATTTGCTCTGATCCAGTAGAATCTTGCAATCACTATTATTGATGATGGCTTGTTTGACTACTGGTGAACTAATAATATCCTCAACTTCCTGCGTGACAACAATCGCTTCTCCATAAAATTTACGTACCGTCTTGAACAGGTATTTGATATATTCTGCCATCCCTTCTCTGGCGATTGCTTTCCAGGCTTCTTCAATCAGAATCATTTTGCGGATACCTTTCAGCTTGCGCATTTTGGAAATAAAGACTTCCATGATAATGATTGTTACAACCGGAAACAGAATAGGATGATCTTTGATATTATCTAGTTCAAAAACTATGAACCGTTCAGTGAGCATATGCAGGTTTTCAGTAGCATTCAACAAGTAATCAAACTCACCTCCCTGATAATAGGGGCGGAGTACATACAGAAAGTTGTCGACATCAAAATCCTTCTCTTTTACTTTGTCATTGCTGAGTATTATCACAAACTCATCCCGCAAGAATTCATAGAAGCTATTAAAGCACGCAAATAGGGTAGGAGTATTCTCTAGTTTCTCATAATAGAGTTGCAAGGCATTAGATAAGGCTACATACTCAGAGCGATTGAATGTTTCATTGTCCTTCTTCCAGAGCGCTAATAGCAGGGTTTTTATACTCTCTTTTTTCTCTGTGTCCAGTTTGTCTTCCTCACCAATAAAGAAGGGATTAAACCGAATAGGATTCTTTTCATCATAGGTAAAGTAGTATCCCTTTACCATGTCGCATAACCCTTTGTAACTATGACCTACGTCTACCAGTACAATATGGGTTCCCTGTTCGTAGTAACTCCGTACCATATGATTGGTAAAGAATGACTTACCACTTCCTGAAGGACCAAGGATGAATTTGTTGCGATTAGTACAGATACCTTGTTTGACTGGTTCGTCACTGATATCTACATGTACAGGCTTTCCTGTTAACCGATCTCCTAACCGAATACCTACAGGACTCAAAGATGACCGATACCCTGTTTCCAGATTAAGAAAGCAGGCAGCCTGTTCGGCAAAGGTGTCAAAGGTATCATTGCTTGGAAAGTCAGCTTCGTTACCTGGCATGCCTGCCCAGAAGATTTGTGGAGCGCCTACCGTTTCCTGTTTAGCGACTGCATCCATTTGAGCAAGTGCAGAAGAAACCATATTCTTCAGATCCTTTAGTTTGGATTTACTATCTGTCCAAACCAAAAGGTTAAAGTGAGCCTTTACAGGTAGACGTTGTTCACTGATTGCTTCATTTAAGAAGGCATTGGTCGCATCACGCGCAAGCATATTCTCACGGGAGTAGGCCGAAAGAGATTGTAAGCGTAACCGTTTGGACTCTAACTTCTGGATGGTTTTCTGTGAATCCTCTATAAAGATGTATTGGTTGTAAATATGATTACAGGGTAAAAGCTGACCCAGCGTAGAAGCAAACCCTACAGAGAATTTAGTTTTATCTGTAGAATACCGATCATAATTAATTCGTGAACCACACAAGGCAGGTAGATCCTCTGCTTCTGCAAGAGTATATACCTGACAATGTTGATCTCCAACCTGGATACCTTCTTCAAAATGAATGTCCTTGTAAAGCGGTGAGCTTGTTTGGGTAGACAAATAGCAATACCGTTCTACTAAGCCCATTTTACTTTGTTGACTTACTAACTCTTGTTCTGTCAGGCGTTTCAGTTTAACAAAGCCACTATCTTCCAGAATCCGTTTAAACTGCCCTGCGTTATCTAGAAAGTCCTGAAGCATTTGAGGCTTTAACACTTCTTGTGGAACAATCGAACTGCGAATCAGATTGGAAAATAGAGAACTGCTAGTTTTTCTACCTGAAGGCTTTTTTGTTAGCATGATATAACATTGGTGTTCCAGAAAGGGACGTTCATTAAAAAAACGTTCACTACTATGGGATAGAAAGCTATTGTCAGCTTGAGTAAAGTCAGGTTTGTACTGTGTTTCTAAAAACCAGTCTTGTTTGTGAAATACAGAAAAACGTGGCAATACCTTAATGGCTTTAATCCAGATCTGATGAAATGCTTCATACTCCTGGTTCGAGAGAGTAAATATTTCAGGAAGTTCTGCCTGAAATACCAGTGTGACATCACCTTGTTTTGACAATAAACAGTCATGTTCAATGCCCATAATGGGAAATATATCCTGCAGCACTTTTTCCATCTTGATACATAGTTGAAAGGAGTTATAAAGTAGTATGATTGAGAGTGGTAATCTTTAGGATTTCCTACTTACTGTGTTTTGATTTTTATTCGAAGGAATATGTCCCGATTATAGGATTTGATAACCTTAGGAATTTGTCGTCTGGCAATCTTTTTCATCAGACCATATTCACCATAGGTATTGCTGAGCTTATAAATCTGAAGCGTTATACTTGCACCTAAAGTTAGAATGATACCCAGACTGATAAATGTGTTTAAGCCTATAAAATAGAATATGGCATATAGAACCAGTAAGCCTACAACACCTGCTCCCAGATACCAGATGTATTGAGCTTTGAGGCCTTTGAATTCAATGCTTTTATTAATGCCTTTGTTGATCGTATAGACACTGTTAGTCATAGAAGTACGTAGTTAAAGTTTAGCTCTCAGGTGGCGTTTGACAATAGGCGAAGGTTTACAGATATCAGATTTAGTAGTAGCCTTTGTATAACGAGTAATCACTTTCAGCAAAGGCTGAGTAACATACTGGCAGATACTTGGAGAAACAGATTGGGTATTCTTCTCTGTTGCAGAGATAGTCTTCTGCTCAGTTTGTGTAAGCTGGTTGTGTTGGATCTTTAGGGTAATTTCTCGTTCGATTCTTGCCAGATCATTTTTCAGTTGAATAAGGTCTGCCTCCTTATCAAAGGATTTGCAAGTGAGCTCTGTAAGTATAGTTTGATTGGCTTTTAGTTCTTCTAAATCCTTTTGATACTTTGCCTGAAGAGAATCAACCCGATCTATCGCATTCAGAAAATAACGGGCTGCCAGTTTGGGATTATCTTTATTAGGCTGACCCTGATTAAACGTATACAGAATCTCACTTCCTGGCCGTCGAGCATAAAAACTATTTTTATAGCTTTCTACAAGCTGATTTGTATCCCATTGATCTTCTCTGTCTCGTTTGATATAAAGATCAAATCCATAGAGCGTTCCAATTTTGCTTGTTTGCTCCTGATTCCAGGTATTGTGTAACCGGATAAGATATTTTCCAATTGCTTCTGTATTATTAGAAGTTAACCCTGTCAGTTGAATGGGATTTGCTTTTGTTCCCTCTTTTTCATACCGAAGTTGGCTATGATACCAACTTGCATCTTCCTTTAACTGATTTAGAATTTTAATTGTAACAGACTTTTCCTGTATAAGAGTGTTCAGCTTGGTTTTCGCTTTGGATTGTTCGCGGTAGTGAGCTACTTTCAGACTTTCCAGAACGGCTATCTTCTTTTCCAGTTTGGACTTTTCAAGTAGTGATGTATCACCTGAAAGGATGGCGATGTATTCTGAAAAATTCATCCCGCTTTTTTCATCTACAGCTCCCTCATCAATGGTTCGAACATTCAGTTCACAGTTTTTCATCTGGCTAATGAAGGTCTGCTTGTTTTTAAGCAGATTGAACTTGTAGTTATCCAGTGACTGCTCAACAGCATAGACAAAAGATTGCACCTTATTACCATACTGTTCTCTTGCCAGCTAGTTTCCCTGTCTGGCTCCCCGACCATTGCGTTGTTCTAGTTCGGATGGCTTCCAGGGAATATCCAGATGATGCAAAGCAATCACTCTTTCCTGAACATTTAGCCCTGTTCCGGCTTTTTCGGTACTTCCAATCAAAATCCGGATCTCTCCCTGATTCATCTTGTGGAAAAGCTCTGGCTTTTGTTTGTCGCTCCAATCATGAATAAAGCTGATATGATGAGCAGGAATTTGAAAGTCAGTAATTAACTTTTGTTTTAAAGCATCATAGATGTTGAATGAATCCGATTTTGGTGTGCCAATGTCTGAGAATATAATTTGTGTGCCTTTGTATGGTGTGCTTTGTTGATATAGCTCGGCTACCTTTCTGGCACAGACATTTACTTTATGATTGGGATGGTCTTCATATATACTTTCATTAATCAGACGCATATCTGCAGCCATCTTCTTGGCATAATTGGTAGCTATAAGCATACGTCCTTTGTCCTCTTGTTTTGAAAGTGGCGATCTACCAATCAGCGTACCATCACCTGTTTTGGCAAACTGCATGAGTTTTTGTGTAAATTCCTTTTGTGCTGGAGTAGGAGGAATATTGATTAGCGTTTCCTGTAATTCAGGTTTTGCCAGTTCAATATGTTTAGCTGTTTTATAGTCTGTAATCTCATTGTAAAACAGGGCTAGCTCTGGTACTTTGATAAAATGGCGGAAGCGTTCCTTGGCAATGATTTCATTGGTAACAGAGAATTCAAAGTCTGTTGTTTTTCGAGCAAAGACTGCTGCCCACCCATCAAAATTTTCAATACTTTGCCGCTCTAGTTCTTTCGGACGGAGGTATTTGAAAATCAGATACATTTCCGTCAGGCTATTGGAAATAGGTGTACCGGACAGAAACGTAACACACAAATCCGAATCAAACTGAGATTGTAATTCCCGCACAGCAAAGAGCATATTGAGTGCTTTCTGACTCCCTTCCGTATTACCCAGACCTGCTACACGGTCATGACGGGTCGTAAAGGTGAGATTTTTGAACTTATGCGCTTCATCTACAAACAGATGATCTACACCCAGTTCCCGAAAGTATATGCCTGTATCCTTTTTAGATTCTATGTCTCTGGTTAGCGTTTTGAGCTTATCTTCCAGGTTGTTTTTACGTATCTCTAGTCCTTTGAGCATCCGTTTAGAAATATCACCACCCAGCTCTTTGAGCGTTTTCAGATCCCGTTCTACATTGGCAAGTTCTGTCTCAAATATGGTTTGCTGAATCTGGGGTGACTGCGGTATTTTACCAAACTGATCGTGGGTAAGAATGATGCAATCCCAGTGATTATTTTTAATTTCATGTAAAAGCCTCTTGCGTTTATCGGGTGTAAAGTCAGTTTCTGCAGGTGCTAGAATCCTTGCATTGGGATAGGCTTTTCGGTAGGTATCAGCAATCTGATTCACATTGGCCTTCAGTGCCAGAATCATGGGTTTGTGTGCAATGCCCAATCGTTTCATCTCATGAGCTGCTACCACCATGGTCAGCGTTTTACCTAGACCGACTTCATGGTCAACCAACGCCCCTCTGTTTTGTAGAATACGCCATACAGCATTTTTCTGTGAAGAGTATAAATCATCAATACCCAATCTGGTTTTATCCAGTTCTGGAAAAGTCAGATGATCGCCATTGTATTCACGGAGTACATAACAGTTGAATGTCTGGTTATAGAGTGTTTCCAGTTGCTGCTTATCTGAGGCAGGTAATTCTTTTAGCCAGCTAACAAAGGTATTGCGGATGGTTTCTATTTTCTGATGTGCCAGTTGAATCGCTTCATTATCGGGTACTCGGATAGATTTGCCATCGGCTCCTTCTACTTCATAGGTAAAGAAAGGGGTTGTATTTTCCAGGGCGTGTTCCAGTAGTGTGTTGCCATACATGGTTCGCCCGCCTTTAGGCGTAACCACAAACTCCTGTGTGATTTTGGCATTATACCCTTTGGCCTCTACCTTAAAGCTATCCAGTGAAGGAAAATAACTGACTCCTACAGGATAGTCAAATAGTTTGGAGGCAAACTGTGTATAGTATGAAGTTGGTATCCAGCGTTCACCCAGGTTAAAGTCCAGTAACTCAAAGGGAATCTTTTCAGGTTGCACATGCGCAATAGCTTCTAGGCTTCGTTGGTACTGCACATTGTCTGGTTCTAGCTGGCTTTTTTGCTGTGCAATACGAAGTTTCTCAACGACATTTCCGGATAGATACTGATCGGTTGTCTCCCAGCTATTGTGTTGAGGATTCAGGTAGATATGTTTTTGAAGCCTTTGGATCAAATCAGTTTCTGACAAATGAGTGATTTGACGCATCATGGGTAGATCTACTTTTCCTTTTTCATTGAGAGAGTACGTCAGTGCTTCTAATGGATCAGTAGTTTGAAAAGTTGTTTTGGTTGGAAAAAGAGGCTTTTGAAAAATATCAGATGTAACAAAATGTTCCCCTTCTTTCCGTTCCAGAGAAGAAATAATATTCTGTCCAAACGGCTCATCTTTGAAAATACGTTGTTTGTTGACACTCAGATTGAGTAAGCCATACGCTTCTGTGAACTGTTGATACGATTTCTGTAAGTGTAGTCTTAACTCAGAAAACTCCTGTCTCTGGGATGTTTCTTGTTGAGAAAGCATCAGATAGCTATCTCTTAGTTGAGTATAGAGCTTGTAAAAAGCCAGATTTGCATCCAGACTAGACACAGACATAAACAAAGCCTTGCCAGAAGGAGTACCATTGTATGTTACAATTCCTACCTGATTTTGCTGCACAACCAATGTCCCTTCCTGATAAAAAGGCATAGGATGCAGTAGCTCTGAAAGTGTGGTAGCAGCATTATTTTCCTTAAACTGAAAAGAAGTATCTCCCTGATATATATACTCATGATCATATTGAGCGAGTGTTTGAGATAATTTTTCCAGTTGTCTGGTGATACTTGTTGCATTTGTCCATTCAGTTGGAAACTCAATCTCCGCTACATTAGAGCAAAGCTTATACACATATAACTTAGATGATTTAGACTTGGCTGTCAGCAGAACAATGCTTTCATGTTCCGGATTGGCTTTGGTGGTTACTTTCTGAACAATGCGAGCAGAAGCAGATTGAATAATATCCTGATCTTGAGAAGTCAGATAGGATTGAGCCCGATTCACTTCCTTTACAGAACTAGTATCAAACAAACTCAGCTGTAATCCTGAAGTACTTATTTGACCTTCAGGAATAGGTAACAAGGTAAGCTTGGACTTATGATCTTGTTGTGTTAAACTGGACTGGCTTTGCTGAAAACGTTCTGCATTAAATCGTTTCTGAAGCCCTTCTGCAATGGTTGCAGCTAGTGCACCAGCAATGTCATTTAGATTGCCATGTTGCCATACCTTCTGACTCGCTTTTCCATACTGATTGGTACCAGCTGAAATTTGGTTTGCTGCAATCACTTCCGAATGCCGATGCAAATAGGCATTGACAGAAAAGCGTCCATACTCATTCTCTTGTTCAACTGTCTCAAGCAGAAAGTCTTCTTTGGTAGATAGATTGGGCTTGTTCTCGTTTTTCTGGACGATAAGTAAATGTGAAGGAGCTTCTGTATTGGCAGTTTCTTTCATCAGATTATCCGGCATGACAGTCACACTAATGAAATCAGCTTGCTTGAAAAGATATTCCCGTGCTGCCCGATTGGAAGGGCTATTTAGAAAACTATCTGTGGTAAGATAGGCCAGCAGACCACCATCACTGATTTTTTCAAGTCCTTTGGCAAAGAAGTAATTGTGAATCCTGCCTGACAGTGCTTTATCTGAAAATGATGGATCATGCACTGAGAAATTGCCAAATGGAATGTTACTGACTATCAGATCATATTTTCCCTTTTCCTCCAAAGGAGTATTTTCAAATCCTTTGTTGTGGACAATAGATTGTATCGGTAATTGACTCAGTAAAGCTTTTAAGACCTGACTGGTTAAAAGATCTTTCTCTACAGCTACAATTTGTTCCAAATCAGGAAATACTTTTATTGCTTCTGAAATGAAAATACCAGCTCCGCTACTAGGTTCGTAAATGTGTTTGGGTACAATGGCCTGTTCTTTTAAAACACTATAGAGTGTTTGAGGGACAATAGCGGGCGTATAAAAAGCTGTGAGTACACTGTTTTTCAATGATTGCACTACTTGCTTATACTCTTCTTTGCTAAAATGTGATTGAAGAATGGTATGCAGTTGCATCATCGATTCATACAACCGCATATCCTCTGAAGTAGCATGTAATCGAAGCCAGGCTTCTTTTTCACCAGCAGGATAAAGCATAGCTTTGATGCCTCCAAACCCTGAATAATGCTGCAAGACTTCTATTTGCGTAGAGCTAAGCGTCTGGGTTGGTTTCCAATCTAAAGCAATTTGGATAGCTTCAATATTATCTGTTAATTTTTGGGAAAGCGAATATGCCATACAACACAGGGTCTATCTCGTCTCTTTGCTTTTCTTTGCGGAATCTGCTGTACTCTGTTATGCAGATGTGTTATTTTGTGGAATCCCAATACATCTGGATGCTGCCAATAATGGCATTTCGGAGAGAAATACTATCTTCAGTTGCTTCACTGAAACCAAATTCTTCAAATACCTGCTGACAGAATTCAATCAGGTTAATCACTTCGTAAGTCAGAAGATTGCTAGTTGAAAGCCTTTGGTAATCACTTTCAAATTCCTCTTCCAGAATAGCTTTCAGGTAATTGAAGCGGGAAGGGCGTAAATCGCTGGTCATCGCATTCAAACATTGCTCTTCAATAAAATACGTGGGTTTGCATTGAGCCTGAAGTTGCCTGGCAAGAGATTCGGCTATCCTTGCTTTTTCCAGAAAATAGGTTGTGGTAGTACCTTCTTGTTGTAAAATAGCAAGTAGATCTGGATTGTTTTCCGAGATATATCGCCAGAGTTTGGGAATCAATACATCCTGCACAAGCATATGAGTGGGTAGATTATAGAAGAGGTAGATTAGGAAGAGAATTGACTTTGAAATGGATTGGGATCTATGCTAGGTGCAGAAGTTACTGCTTATCTTATACACCAAAGAAGGACTTGATAACTGTCGCTACTACCACAAGAAAGACACAACTTCCAAACCAGGCTGCTGCTACTTTGCCTGTGTCCTGATCGCCTGAATTCCACTTCTGGTAAACTTTCACTGCGCCAATTAGACCAAGTATGGCTCCAATCGCATACATCAGGTTTGTACCTGCATCAAAATAACTGCGTACCCGCTGATTGGCTTCATTAATTCCGGCAAGACCATCCTGAGCCATTACAGAGAAATGAATAATGGTTAGCAATACAGTCATGCCAAAGGCTGCCACTTGTTTGAAAGAGAGGCGATTGTAGCGTACTGTTTTTCTTTTCAACAGCGATAAGGAGGTGAAATAGGTTTTCATAGAAAAAGGATTTATAGGGTTGATAAAAGTTTAAAGAAGGTTTTCTCCCCAAGCCTTCCTGCTCCAGTAGCAGGAAGGTGGAGAGGGCTGCCATCCATTACCTCCGTTAGCAACTTCGCGGCTCTACAGCACAACGAGTAGGATGGGAGCCATGTCTTTGATGTATAAGTAGAAGATTTTTAAATGTTGCCTATTTTCCTTTCACAACCTCCTCACTCGAAGGCAAGGAGGAGGAAAGGTGGCTTTCCGGTTCCTCATTCCCACAACTGCCGAATCTGATCTTCACTGAAGGTCGGAAAGCCAAGATCTTCACATTCGTTTTGTATTAGCTCACTGATAGCTGACTGAAATTGAGTGCTTTTCAGATGGTTATATTCCCGAAGAACTTCAGTTAATGAATCAATAAGTGGAACCTTATCTGGATTGCTCGTTGCTGCTTCTTTGATCGTATCTTTTAGCTTGTGTATCAGTTGCCCTACTTGGTCAAACAGATCATCACTTGTGTCTGCAAAGGATAATTCCATTTGAGTGGATTCAGGCGGAGAAGCCTCATCTTGCCTATCCAAGGAATTAATATAGGTAGGAGAGGAACTAGCAACTAACTTTTGGGATTTTATCCGTTCAGTGAAGAATTGAATGCTTTCTTGAGAATAGAAGCGAATGCCAATAATGAGATAATAACAAACGGCAATAATCAGCAGTGTTATCAGGTAGCTAGGCCAGGTAATAGAGTGTAACATTGTCTTAACGGGTTTATTTGTTTTTGTTAAGACAAAGGTGGCGCATTGCGAAAGGCCTTATTCACAATACGATACCAAGTTGGGAAAGATTTATTGGAGATTTTTTGAAGTAGCCATTTGGTCTGTGTTGGAACTAATGGAAGAATATACTCACTAATGTTATGCTAAACCGTTGTATTCTATTTTAATAATTTTTTTGAGAGTAAATATGACATCAACTTTTTTAATTTTAGGTCTACTACATAACTATTGAAAAATACTACTATGTAGTACTGATCTTTTGGAGAATGAATAGAAATTTAATGCTAAAGAGACGAGTTAGCATCTGATATGGATGAACCACTGAACATAAAATTATTGATGGATTACTTGAAGCCAGCCTCGCAATGGTTTATAACCTGACTTTTCTAGTACATAATAGTAAATACCTGAAGGAGTCCCTTCTGCTTTCCAATTTTGTTTGTAATCAAAGTCTTCATATATCTTTTGCCCCCACTGATTTACTATAACCAGATGCCAGTTCATGGTATCAATCCCTTTGAATTCAAACTGATCGTTCTTATTATCTTCATTAGGCGTGATTACATTGGGTATATAGAATCTATCTGCACATTCCTCAATATATACATTGGTGATATCTTTAAATATCTGTCCGTCCTTCATGATTTCTACTGTATAAATACCCGCATTTCTGACTACGTACTCTTTACCTGAGTAGCCATCCTGCCATTGATAGCTATCACCTTCTAGTGCGGGGTTAATTACCAAAGAATCCCCATAACAAAACGACATACGTTCAGGAAGTAAATCTGCAAAGTATAGAGGTGAGAGATTATCTACCAGGATACGCCCCCAATAAAAAGTGTTTTTAGCAAAGTAGGTTTCAAATATCAGTCTCTGGTGTCTTTGTTGAGGATTCAAATGAATGGTATATCTTCTCCACTCAGGATGATCAATTGCCTGACTGGATTGCCAGAGCAATTCTCTTGATTCACATTGGGCATCTCCTCCCCATACCCTGAATAAAGCAGGATAATGAGGATCTCCACTCCAACCAAAAGAGTACGCCAGATCAACCGAAAAACTATAGGCTATATTAGCTTCCAATGAGTGATATAAATATTGGGAGGCCATTTCAGATGATCCATCTTCACGGCAAACCATGCTGATATATGTTTTTCCTTCTGAGGGTTTGGTTTCTACTCCCCAGAAACTTGGTTGGGTATCTACTGTACTTTTTGATCCACAATTGGACCATCCGGATGGAGGTAAATCACTTTTAGGTGGTCCTTCAAAGGATGGGTTATCAAAAAGAAAAGATTCTTGAGCATGTGAGGATAAAGAGACAATCAGAATGGAAATGAATAGATACGTTTTTTTCAAATGCATTAATATAAAGTAATAGCTTAACTGTATGGCAGGGTTATTTCTCTGGCAATATCGCCTCTAAATGTTTTAACGTTTCCAGAAGAATGATTTTCTCTCTTTTTAATAGTTCCATTTCTTTCTTTTGCGAATCAATCTCTTTTTTCTGTGATTCGATGATTCGCAAAAGGGTTTTACGCTGCAAAGATTCTATTGTTTGATCCTCTTCCTGGTCATAAAGTACAGTAGGAGAGTTGTTAAGTTCACTTAAACTCTTTATGGATTCCATGCGTCTGTTAGCCCCACTCAGAATAGCACTCTGTAAATTTTGATAACTCTCATATTTAGTTGGAAATAAGATATAGTACATATCCATGTCTAAAACAGAGGCAATCTGAGAAAGTCTGTCAACAGTTATACGTGTTTCATCTCGTTCAATTTTACTATAAGCTTGCTGAGTAATTCCAAGCTGAAAAGCAACATCTTTATGTGATAATTTTTTTAAGATTCTGAATTGGCGAATCGTTTCTCCGATGTTCATTTGATTGAAGACTAATGTAATTATAGTAAGAGTCTGTATAATAGATTATTAACTATTTTATATGAGATTTAGTAACTGGTTGATAGTGCCAGTTAAGAAATAATATGTCTTTAGTATAAGAAATACATATTTATGAAACATTATGTTTTATTTAAAGCGGAAATAAATTAAATGAGACAATAAGATAGACACTTAGTAAGTGATATCTTTCTTTTTTATTATGAATTATTAAATATTTACCAATTTTGCTTGTAAAAATCTAATTTTACCCTGTCTTTATTGTAGTAATTTTCCCATAAGTCCTTCCTTTACATAGTTCAACTAATAGTTTCAGAATACAACTAATAGTTTCAAAACACAAGCATTCAATTTTGTCATCGACTTCATAAATGCTGAATTTTGTGTTTGGAAAGTCACTGATATCTATCTATTAATTCTGTTTTTATTATGTAGGTAACATGTGTATAATCCCTTGTAAAGATTGTATTATCCTTATATATAAGAAAGGAAAGGAAACATTATTCTATGATCCTCAAAACTTTACCCAATATCTTTTTCTTAAAGAGAAAAAAAGCACTTATTTTACTAATAGGAATCTTTCATTTAGTTATATCTGCTTATAGCCAAGATTCTGGTGCAGGCTTAACATCTTATACGCCACCTTCTCCAAATGCAAGTGCTCTAGCAAAGTACGCTAATATACCTATCTCGTTATATACAGGAACTCCACAAATTGATATTCCTTTAGCAGATCTTTCTTTTCAAGGAGGAAAAGTTCCTGTCTCATTAAGCTATCATGCATCTGGAGTAAAAGTCCAAGACATTGCTAGTTCATGTGGTTTAGGTTGGTCTCTTAATTCAGGAGGAGTAATTACAAGAATAGTAAGAGGACTACCTGATGAAGATGAAAATGGATATTGTGGTGCTAATAAAGCTGGAGAGAAATTAACTCAGCAGTCTACTCCTTCTATTGATTATCTAATTAAGGTTACAAGAGAAGATCTGGATGCAGAGCCGGATCTATTTTATTTCAACGTAATGGGTTTATCGGGAAGATTTATATTAGATGCGGCTGGTAATCCTGTATTATTACCCTATCAGGATGTACTCATTAAGCCAGCTATTGGGCCATTAGGAGGTGTAAGTTGGGTGATAACAGATAACAAAGGGTATATCTATGTGTTTAAAGATAATGATTCTTTCAGAGAGAAAACAAGTGCAAAGCTTGAAGATGAGAATGATACTAAATGGAAAAGTTTCACTTCTTCCTGGTATCTTTCAGAAGTAAGATCCCCTTCCAATCAATTGTTAGCAAATTTTGCGTATGAAACCGTCAATGAAATAAAGTACAAAACATATGCTAGCATTTCAGCTCTTGGTATAAGGTTTTATCAACTTGGAGCTCCTGACGATCCAATCCTCATCAATACAGACTTATATTTTAGAAGTTTAAATAGAGATTTAAAAGTTAGTGCAAAGTACATTTCAAAAATTCAAACATCTTTAGGTGAAATTTCTTTTAATTATGATACTAGATTAGATCTGATTAATGGGAAACGACTATCATCTATGACGTTAGTTAACACTTTTGGTAAACAATTAATTCAAAGATATATTTTTAATAATAATGATTATTTTATAAGTGATCCAGCTTCAGGTGATGGTCTTACGGATGACATTACTCACAGATTACGCTTAACCTCTATTGAAAGAGTATCCAGCACAGGAAAGAAATCATTGTACTATCAATTTGGTTATAATCTAAATATATCATTACCACCAAGAAACTCATCGAAGTATGATCATTGGGGGTATTTCAACAATAATCAAAAGGCCACTGCAATAGCTGAAGTACCTGCAGATAAGGATATAGATGGAACCTATAGGGTGGGAGCAAATAAAGACCCAGATTCAGAGAGAACCAAAGCTGATATTTTGACCAGTATTATCAACTCAACAGGAGGTGAAACCAAGTTTATTTATCAAGCACACGATTGTAGTGATGATGCTTTCGATAGCAAGACTGTGGGTGGCTGTCGAATATGGAAAGTAATTGTAGACGACAAAAATGGACATCTTATTACCAAAGAATATAAATATATAAAAGAAGAAGCCCCTACCAAGTCAAGTGGAAGGATTTTTGGTTTGCCAGAATATGGTATAATTACATATCCTCCAGGTCCCTTATGTGGTGGTGCGGGATGTGCAGATGGAAATTATTATAGCCTTATAAGATATTCTTCTTCAGTTAACAACATCTTTGATATAGATGGAAGTCATATTGGATATAGTACCGTAATAACACAACATAGTAATGGAAGTCAGGAAATAACTAAGTTTACTGATATTAATTCCAATCCAGATGCCTTGCCAGCACAATTTGATATTGGAGCATTCAATGGCGAACAAACTAGTTTTTGGGAGGTTCCTTCTACAGGGGCACCTTTTACTTCCAGAACATCTAGAAGTTGGGAGAGAGGTTTAGTAAAAGAATATAAAGTACTCAACGCTAATAATAAACCTTTATCTACTAAGAGGAATTATTACACGGCTGGAGGTATAATACGGTCAATTCAAGCTCTTAAAGCAACTACTACTTATATTAATGGCGATCCAAAAGTTGGATATTGGTATGCTCTTTATGGTAAATATCAGATAGAATCAGCAATGATTTTTCTGATAAAGTCTGAGGAAGAGACCTATGATCAGAAAAGTATTAGTAATACTATTCCTAAGATTCTGACTACAACTAATTATGAATATACTTTTCCCAATAAACTTTCCAAGACTACAACTTCTATATTAGGAAATCCCAAAAAATATATTACTCAACTGATTTATCCTGAAATTCTGGTTGATGGAAACTTCCTTGATCCGGATATGGATGTGGTACGAGGTCTTAAGGATATACCTACACTAGCCTTAGTGAATATGTATACAAAGCATATAACAGGTGAACCTGTAGAGAAAATAACCTATGTCCAAGAAGGAGCAAACACACCACTGGTTACTTCTGCTGAGTTAACTGTGTTTGGTAATTTTCCCGCTGATCCAAATGACGTTTTCGATGAGACTCGTGCTTTACCTGCTAAAAAGTATGTTTTTACTGCACCAAATGGAGTAACTGATTTTCCATTGACCAAGGTTAAAAAGACAACTTATCAAACTGGTGGATTGAATTTAGTTAAATATATTCTTGATTTTGATTCCAGGTATAAGCTAGTTTCTTCAGTAGATAAATACAAACCAATAAAAGATGATCCTTTACAAGTAAGTACAAAAGATAATTACAAAACTTCCTATATATGGGGGTACAATGACAATCTGGTTATTGCTCAGGTTGCTAATGCTTCTCTTACCCAAACCAGACAAATTGTTAATGCCAGTCAGAATTTTTTCCTGGCACAATTGGCAAATGATACCCAATCGGGTGCGCTTCCTGTGGCTCAGCCTACATTGAAGCTCGATTATGCACAGAGTGTAACCTTTACAGTGACAGCTGAGATGTTGGGAAGTGGCTCTCCTGCTATTGCTCCTTATGTAGAAGTTTCATTGAAAAACATGGATGGAAGTAGTAATGGAGGATTTTTTCGTTCGTTTCAGTTTAGTGGAACCCGTCAGCAACAACAACAATTTACGGTTTCTTTACCCATAGGTGAGTATCAGATTTATTACAAGAGCAATGCTATCCCCAATGGTAATACGGATTTTCAAGGTGTAATGCTCACCATTACCGCTCCCTATCAGATTGAGAAATATAACTATAATGTATTTCACACAAGTTTTGAAGAAACGACTGAGGGACAAGAGGAAGCATTCGCTAAGACAGGCAGAAAAAGTTACAGAGCAGGTAGTTACAAATTGAATATTCCTACAATAGCTGGACAATATATTATATCCTGGTGGGAGAAAACAACCAATGACAACAACTGGATTTATAAAGAAGAGATTGTTACATCAAATGGAAGTGATATGAGCAGAACTATATCTGCCCCCTATATTGATGAAGTCCGCTTGTATCCTATAGGCGCGTTGATGACTACTTATACCTATGATCCGCTGATAGGACTTACTTCCCAGACAGATCCCAATAGTATCACTACTACCTACCTGTATGATGCGTTTGGTAGGTTGGAATATGTGAAGGATTCGAATGGAAATATCATCAAAAACTATGTTTACAAACTGGTCACAGATCCAGAGTAAGGTGTCAGTTACCAGTCTTTATTTATAAACAATTCTTCCATTCGCTTTTCAATACTCTTACTATACATGCGGACACTATTATTAGTGGTATTTTATATAATGCCCCTTCTGCTGAAAGCTCAACAGGTAATAACCTCAGATGCTAATGGCAATGCAAGTACAATTCAACCAGGCAAACGAGTAGAGGTGACATTAAACACAGAGGGTGACCTTCAGGTAGTAGGAACTTCTCAATCAAAAGCTGCTATGCGTTTGGCTTCTCAGTTATCTAATCTGACTGTTACACAGGCTAATAACTTGACTCAGGATCAAGCCACCTCGGCATTTGTGGTTAATACTACAACTGACAAAAAGTTAGATACTTTGTTATATCGTCTGGAAAGCATGGATGGATTGCATGTGTTTTCCAAAGAAAGTGATGCTATCCATCAGAAGTTGCAGATTGCCTTACCGGATAGTTACCAACTCAGTTCACAGATCGAAAAGGGAGATATGTCTCTTTCAGAACTTAATGCTACTGTTGACCTGCAGATCGGACAGGGTAACCTGACAGCATCCCAATTGCAGGGATATCTGTATGCTACCTTGCAGGAAGGGAATTGCACTGTTTCCAATGCAACGCTAGAAGGAAGCCTCTTTACCCAGAAAGGCGATATTCTGCTTTCAGATGTGAGTGGGATGCTTCAGGCTAGTAGCCAGAATGGAAAAGTAACCTATCAGTATTCCCCTGCTTTTCTGACTAAGAAAGGTTCAGGTTTTCGTCAGCAAATTCTCTCAGGAAATCTGCAAATCAGTTCCCTGCCTGTAAGTGCCTCTTTTGCGCTGGAAAAAGGCAATGTACAGATTGACAAGGCACAAAAGAATGTGGATCTGGCGGTTAAGGAGGGTAATATTACCCTTGGTTCTGCTTTAGGTAATTCTGTGAGCGCCGTTACTGAGAAAGGAAATATCACTTATACTCTTTCTTCTTCAGTTAGTGAGCAAAAGCTGATTCTGATTGCTGAACAGGGGGATATTATTTTAACCTTACCTTCCGGTTTTGAGGGTTCTCTGCAAATCCATCTGGTTCAAACTTCTTCTGACAATACTTCTACTACAAGTACATCCTTAGTCAGTGAGTGGGAAATGGGTACAGCACAGGAAGAAATTCAACAAGGAACCAATGGCCAGGTTCTAAGTAAAGAAGGACACTGGAATCGGGTTGGCACAGGTAAGATTACTCTTTATCTGAAAGCCACCAATGGAAAGATCTATCTCAAAAAGAGCTGATGAGTTGAAGCATACTTGACTCCAACCTATTAACGTCTACAAACAAATCTATACTACGATTCTTACTACCGAAAATACACCTACTATGTATATTCCTATTCTTTCTGCTGTCTTGTCAGTTACCAGACGACAGACCGAACAAAAAGGCCAGCAGGGAAACCAAAAGCGAAGCTATTTCCATTTCTTTTATCTGCTACTTGTAGGGAGTCTGTTGCTATCAGTAAACAGCCAGGCAGCCTCTTACACATGGAATGGCTCTGTGAGTACTGACTGGAATACGGCCGCCAACTGGACACCTGCGGCTGTACCGGCTTCGACGGATGATGTGACAATTAACACCGTGAGTGTGAACCGTTATCCGGTTTTAGTAGCCAATACAACCCTGAACAGTTTTACCCTTAATTCGGGTAGTATTGACCTGGCTGGGTTTATCCTCACCTGTAATGGGACAACCACCCTCAAAGGAGGAACGTTTGGCTCTTCGCTCACCAAAGGAGAAATTAAAGCGCTGGGTGGTACTACTTCCTTTGGCTCGGCTACTACTTCAGTTACCATCAATACACTAGTCACTGTCATTGGACCCGTAGTTTCCGGCATGCAGAATACCACTTTCAATGAGATGGTCAACTTTACCAAGAACGGAGGCTATCTGGAATCAGCTAATGGAAATAATGTTTTTAAAGAGACTGTGACTATTACCATGACTGATGGCTTGCGTTGGTCACTGGCTCAGAACTATCCCGATACTTTCTATAAAGATCTGACCATTACGGTCAATAAGCCCAATGGCAATTATGGGGTTGTAATTGGCAAAAGCGTTTATAAAGGCAATATTACAACCAACATTATTACAGCAGCCGTGTATCTATATGGCACACAGGAAGCTACAGGGAAACTGATTATGGGTCAGGTAGGGGTGCAACCCTATTTGTATCTGACTAATTTTATCAGTCAGACCACCGATCCTCTTGCCATTCAGATGCCTGGACTGCCAACGGCTGGAAATGGCGGCGTTATAGCGCTGGAAAATTGTGTCTTCTATGGAGATGTGCGTTTTTGGGGTTATCAGCTTTACTATAAGGGATGCACTTTTTTTAGAAGAGCGATCTTGCAAAAAAGTACCTGGGTCAATGGGACACCTAACCCTGCCCGGGTTGCCGATTGGTCTTCGGCTTGGACTCCGCCTGGTAGTGTACCCACTCCGATTCCCAATCCGGCCAATACTGGCTCAGATGGGGTGATTCTCAATACCTTATATGGACCAGTGATCATCAATGGAGGCGGCACCTGGATTGGAGGTTGGTTTGGGGCTAATCAGCGGAGTATTTTCTATGATGAAGTCACCATTATTAATCCGACCAACGGCACTTTTGGTATTTCCTATAGTAATACAGCCGATGTGTTTCTTAAGAAACTGACCCTGGACGGAAGCCTGTTTACCTTTGGCAATAGTGGCGCGATTACCACTTTTGGGGAAGGAGTGGTGTTGCAGGATGGGGGAGTCTATAATGGATTGAATTTGCAAAAGGTTGTCTTTAAAGGGACTACAGCCCGTCAGCTCACTTTTGGTAGTAACACGCAGTTGCATCTGGGTACTGGCTTTGTCAGTGAGAGTGAATTAACGGTGACGGCTCCGCATCTGTATCTGGATGGAGCTACTTTTCTAAAGCCAGCAACTTTCATCAAGACGGTTGCAGGAGATAATATCAGTATAGGCGGTAATGTCTTCAAGGACAAAGTACTAATCAAAAACCAGGCTACCTCAGGCACGATTCAAATGGCTACTCAATACAATGATATCATCAACAAAGGGCAGTAGCACAGTTGATACTATAGAACACTTTAACTGAATTCAAGAGGAAAATATATACACTCATTATGCCCTTACCCTTTACATACTTGTTTCGTTACTGTATAACCTGTCTACTCATTTTGGGAGCTGGTTTGCTAGCCAAAAGCCAGAGTATACCCAAAAAAAACTATATCGATCATTTTCAGACTCCTGCCAGAGGAACTCAGCAGGTTACACTTGAAACGGGATTGACTGTGCCTGCAGGCCAGAGTTTTGAAGGACAGATTGTAGATGCTGCTTCTGGACCCAATCCTATACAACCTCTGCGACTGGATCTTTCTTCTACTCAGGAAGAAATCATAGAAGGGGAATGTGTGAACCTGTCAGCCAGTGTCTCCCATGCTTCCGGATATAATCTGTTACTGGATGGAATCGATGATTATATCAAGGTAACCGATCCATCGTCGAAGCTGGCGTTTGACTATACTAGCAGCTTTACTATTGAGGCATGGTTTAAAACAACTTCTGCAGCGTCTGTCATGCTGGTAAGCAAAATGAAGAACGTGGCTCCCTATAAAGGCTATGATATATATCTTATGGGCGGAAAGGTTGCTGTTCAGCTAATCAATACCTGGCCTACCAATGCCCTGATGGAAAGTACGCAACTGACCTACAACGATGGCAAATGGCACCATGTAGCCTGGACATATGGTGGACAGGGAAATGTGGGTAGCAGTGAAATCTATGTCGATGGAGTGAAACAGGTAACTGATACCTATGTGTCTAACGGTCAGCCAACCAGCACTGTCTCTGCCTCAATTGTAGACGCTACTGCCAGTTTTACTATAGGCACCCGTGCAAATTCAGCATCTCCCACTTATTACTTCAATGGCCAGTTGGACGAAGTTCGTATCTGGAACCTGGCTCGCTCAGAACAGGATATTCAGAATAGCTATAAGAAAGCCATAGATCCACTTACATCGGGTATTCAGGCCTACTGGCGATTTGATGATCAGGATATAATACAAGATCTATCAGTGAACAAACTTGCTTCACTGATGAAGAACAACATCATTACTGTTCCCTCAGATCTGGAAAGTCTTACTCCAGATTTTCCATTAACATGGACAGCAAGTGAAGGAAACCTGCCAGCTATGGATGCAGATGGGTCTTATAAGATCTGTGATCTGACTGCCAATGCAGATAATACACCTAAAGTGTATACCTATATAGTAACAGTTACTTATAATGATGGTACTCCTTCAGAAACCAAAACGATTACTGTAACAGTAAAACCCCCTTTGCCTGCTTTGTGCCTGCCAAAGGATAAGGCAAACTATGTGATTGAAAATACAATATTGGTAGAAGGAAAAACACAACCTGGGGATTTAAGTGGTTTGTCAGCTCAGCAAATGAGTCAGAAAATTACTTTCTTTGATGGGATTGTCAGACCTATACAGATTATTCAATCTCAGGCCAGCCCTGCTGGGAATGATATTATTCAACCTTTAGCCTATGATGTACATGGCAGAGAACCCCGCAAATATCTTTCTTATACACATCCTGCTAACTGTTCAGAAAACCGTTTTCGCCCTTTTAATCCTGATAGTTATACATCTACAGAACAATACCAGTTTTATCAACAACAGGCTGATATCGCTCATGATATCGCTCCTTATGCTGAAAGTATATTTGAGAATTCGCCTTTGAATCGTGTTGAAGAGCAAGGTAGTGAGGGTGATGCCTGGCAACCTACAGATAGAGCTACGCCTGCCAACAATAAAACCCTGAAAACTCTTACCCGAACCAATACCGAAAATGAGGTTCGCCAGTGGATATATTCATCTACAGGTAGTGCGACGGGAAATAGTTTCTATCCTGCCAATACATTGACAGTTACCGAAGCGACAGATGAACATGGACTCAAACGTATTTCCTATACCAATGAGCAGAAAGATGTGGTTTGTGTGAAACTTGAGAAAACCGCAGGTAGTGGACAATATGTTTCTACCCAGTATGTGTTTGATCTGGTTGGTAACTTGCGTTTTGTCATTTCTCCTGAGGCATACAACTATCTGGAAGATGCAGCTGATGGATCAACAGCTATAGCTGAAAATGAAGCACGGGCTAACTTTGAAATCCGCTATGAAGATGCCTTTACTGATAAATGGCTTTTTGCTTATGTGTATGATAGCCAGCAGCGATCATCTGAAGCTAAGGTTCCTGGTAGTGGAATAACCTACACCGTTTATGACAAAGCAGACCGGGTAGTGCTTACCCAGAATGCGAGACAACGAGTAGAGAATAAGTGGGCCTTTATCAAATATGATGTGCATTCACACAATATTCTTACAGGTATATACACTCATATAGCAGCTTTGTCACAACCACAGATGCAGCAATATCTGGATCAGCAGTATATAGATGATCCTAATGATGCTACGGACAATGCCGATGCTACCCGCCAGCATTTTGAGTCTAGATCATCTGAAAACTTTGCCAGCCAGTATGGCTACAGCAATCAGGCTTTTCCTTTTACATCATTAGATATTCTGACTGTCAAGTACTACGATGATTATGATTTCAACAGAGATGGAAGTGCTGATGTGGTGTATCAAAGTGTGTCTGCTGATTTTGAGTCAAGCGCATTTGTTCGCCTGCAGGGAAAAGAAACTGCTTCTAAAACCAAGGTATTAACTGTTTCTACAGGTACTAATACATCTGATACCAAAGAATGGCTTCTTGCTATACAATACTATGATCAGTATGGAAGAGTGATTCAAACTGTTTCAGATAACTATCCCAACGGGCAGGATATTGTCTCATCTAAATATGATTTTGCAGGAAAAGTGTTAAAAACGCAGCAAAATCATACAGCTCAAATTGACGGAGTAGTTGTTAATCAACTGGAACAGCAAGGCTTTACCCGTTATGATCATGCGGGTAGAGTGAAAAAGATTGAAATGCAAATCAAAGGGGACATGCGCAAAACGCTGGTGGCCTATGAACATAATGAACTGGGTACTATAGTTCGCAAACGGTTGGGAGCAGATCTGCAAAAGGTAGATTATACCTATACTATCCGGGGGTGGTTACACAAAGTCAATGATCCGGCACTGACAGAGCTATCCGATTTGTTTGGAATGGAAATTGACTATAATTCGACGGATGATGGTTCAATCATAACGCCCCAATGGAATGGTAACATCAGTCGTGTAGCCTGGAAAAGCCGTACTGATGAAATTGCTCGTAGTTATACCTATGGCTATGATGGATTAAATCGATTGACTGCCGCTGCTTATCAAAGCAACCGTACGCTGGAAAAGTTTTCCTTGAGTGGGATGACTTACGATAATAATGGAAATATACGTACACTTAAACGCAACAATCTTCTTTCTACAGAGAATAATACTGCTCCAACCTTTGGGGTAGTGGATGAACTTACTTATAGTTACAAAGGAAATGGAAACCGGTTACGTGCCGTTGGGGATGCTGCTACTACAACACTTGTATCAGCAGGTTTTAAGGATGGTTTTGTACAAGCAGGTGATGAAACTCAGGAGTATAACTATGATGCAGTAGGGAACCTGATATCAGATAAAAATAAGAAAATTTCCAGTATTATCTATAATGTGTTGAATCTGCCTGAAAAGATCATTTTTGATCGTGCAGAACCACAAGCAGATGAAGTGATCGAAAATGTCTATAATGCGGCAGGAGTGAAGCTATTGAGGCGGGTATATAAAGTAGGCAATGATGGATCAGAAAGCGAAGTGAAAATGACTTATTACATAGGCGGACTTGTTTATGAACAGGGCATCTTACAGTTTGTTCCACAAGCTGAAGGGCGTGTATTACCGCCTCAGGTAACAGGGTCGCAAGTGTGGACGTATGAATATCATTACAAAGATCACTTGAATAGTTTGCGCCTGGCTTTTCGCGAAGGGAAAACCCGTACACGGGAAGCGTCCATGGAAACCTTCCGAATTGAACAGGAAACAGCACAGTGGCTAAACTGGACAGGAACACGCAATGCTGAGAAAGCCAACATATCTGTGTATCCAAGTAGTTTGTATTCTGCCAAGCTGACTTCGGATAAACCACTGGGACCTTTTACAACTATTGCTGTTGGTAAAGGAGATAAAGTAAAGATTACGGCTTATGCCTATTATCAGCAATCAACCAGTACAGGAATAAGTATCAACTGGGCGAATGTCATTTCCGGTTTATTGAGTGGTGTGACCACTGGAGGAGGATCAAGTGCGGAAGTGGCTAAAAAGCAACAGAATATCAATCTACTGGGATTAGGTTTAAGCTGGATGCCAGGGGCTATGCAGAAAGCCAATGTGCCCAAAGCTTATTTACAGGGTATTCTCTATGATAAGAGTGGTAAATATGTCAGAACATATAGGGAACCAGTAGATGTAACCAGCAACAACCGATGGAATGATTATAGTCTTCCACTGACGATCAATACCGATCTGATTGACCAGGATGGAACCTTACAGGTAATGGTAGTCAATGAGAGTAATGTATCTGTATGGTTTGATGATATTAAAGTAGAACAGAAGGAAGCTTTAACAGTACAGGAGAACCATTATGATCCATGGGGACTGGATCTGGCAGGGATTGAGAAAGAAGGCAATCCGGAGCATGACTGGAAATACAATGGTAAAGAATTACTTTCAGGAGAGGATAATCTTAATTTAGACTGGAGCGATTATGGAGCACGCTATTATGATGCTGAGTTGGGTAGATGGAGTGTTATAGATCCACTAGCAGATAGGATGCGTAGATTTTCACCATATAGTTATGCCTTTGATAATCCGATACGCTTTATTGATCCAGATGGAATGGCTCCATCGGATGGTCCGGGACCTTTTTATTCTCCTTATGGAGAGAATCCTTATCGTGGGATGGATCAACTCCAACGCTTACAGGCATGGGTTAAAGAACTATTTAGTGATAATAGAAAAGTTAGAACAGATGCTATTCAACAAGGGATTGATAGAATTCCAGGTATGCAGGCTTTGAAGATGGTTGATAAGATGGCGACTGGACAAGAAGTTTCTTGGACTGAAAGATTCTTTGGTTATTTGGATTATGCAAGTTTAGCATTTGGTGCTGCTGGATCTGAACTTAGTATGGCTAGTCGAGGTGCTGTTATCGCTGAAGAAACAGCTACCATTACTGCTACTGAAGAGGTTGCTGCCACTGTCGTTACTAAAGAACCTGTTTCTTTACAAACAATGAAAATCGCAACAAGATATGATAAGGGAAAAGCAGTTCATAGTTTAATAGGTATAGAGATAAGTCCTGGCGAAACAGAATGGTTTCACCAAGGTTTGAGAAGAGGAACAAGTAGAGTTGAGTCAGGTGGTCTGGCGATTGGGCCTGGGAGATTTTCTAAGATGATTGGCACACCTGATAATACTTATAGATTTACTACATTTAAAGTACCGGAACAAAATGCTCAAGCTGCGTTGAAGAAAGCCCAGTCTATGGTAGGACCAAATATATATAATTCACTTACTAATAGTTGTGTAACTTGTGCAACAACTGTTTTGGAAGCTGCTGGATATAAACCAAGTCCATTAATACTAAAACCTGCACAGCTAGAAAGTTATGCTCAAAAACTGCAAAATACAATGCCACAATGGTAAAACTTTCATAATTGGTAGATGAAAATAGTTAATTTAAGGTGCTGGCTATAATTAGTTTTGGATAGTTTCTACTATTATTCTGTTTTATAGAAGTATCAGTTGCTATACAATTTATATTATTCCAAAGCTTGGAACTAAAAATGGCGATGTTATTAATAATAATATAAACTATTGTTAGCCAAGTACTTAAAAAATTAAACATTATGTCTTATGTGTGCAGAATATGAGATCTTATTTGATTCTAATCCAGATTTAGATTTATTGTTAATTATGTTTAAACAATATTCTGGACTGAATCTTGAGTGTATTCGTAATGATAATCGTGAAGATAATTCTATCTCGGCAGTGTTAACTCATCCTGAATTAAATATGCAAAGCCAATTTATTGATATTTACTTTGTTAAAAAAGATATGAATGGTAATGAATATAAAAGTGATTTAATTGTGGTTCATTCATTTACACCTTTTCTAAATTATGTTGAAGGAGTTATCTTATGCATATTAAGGGATTTGGGAGGGAAATTTACTTTTGAACCTCCTCTTCCTTCTTGGGCCAGAGAAAAATGGCAGGGAAAAAAGTGGTGGGAGAAATCCACTTCTCAGCTAAGTTGGTTGAGTAAACTAATACAGAAAATATTAAAGTTAGGCTAGTTCCTAGGCTATAGATCCAGTAATAAGTTACTCTAGCGATAATAAAACTTCTTGTAGTTTCTAATTTAGAAATTACTCAGCTTGATAGGTGTTTAGGTGAACAAAGATTGAATGAAATAACTTATTAACTATATGATTAAAACAAATATTCTGTTTCTACTTTATGTGCTTTTACTACAAGTATCCGTTGGTCAAACAACTAATTATACATTAGATGAAGCTTTGCTACATACAGAAAAAGTAAGTGCGCTTCATCTGACAGATTCAGTTTCCATCTTTTCTCCAAAACTAATAAAACTTACTGATATTAAGGTATTGGATCTGGGTGGAGCTGGGTTATCAAGCTTGCCATCTTCATTAACTAGGTTGAAGAATCTGGAAGAGTTGAATCTTTCTGATAATGCATTAAAGACATTTCCAAAAGAAGTCTTGGCTCTACCTAACTTGAAAGTCCTGAAACTGAATAGAAATCGTCTCGATAGTATACCTGCTTCTGTTTCTAAACTGGTTAAGCTAAAGTCGTTACAGTTGGTAGATAATAAGATTACTAAACTACCTGTAGAGATCAAGACAATGGCATTGGAAGATTTGCAAGTTCGTGGTAATCAACTGAGTGAGCTTATCAGCAAACAGGAATTGGGTACAACCAAACTGTATCAGAGCCTGAATGATGCTCTCAAAGAACCTGAGAAGGTATATCGTCTGGAACTAACTGGCTTAAAAGAGTTACCAGGTGACCAGCTTAAACAATTTAAAAATTTGCAAGAGTTGAATCTGGCAAATGGATACCTAAAAGAATTGCCTAAAGAAGTTGGGGATCTTAAAAATCTTCAGACTGTCAATCTGGTCAATAACAAGCTGACAACATTGCCTAAGGAAATTACTCAACTACAGAATCTTACAGAAATCAATGCAGGCGAAAATGTGCTGGCTTCACTACCAAAAGGAATTGGAAATCTGAAAAACCTGGAAGGGTTGCATTTGATGGGAAATAAGCTGGAACAACTTCCGGCGGAGATTGGAAGTTTGGAAAAGTTAAAGACTTTAACGTTAACGTCTAATAATCTTAAACAACTTCCGGAACAGCTTGGCAATCTTTCCAGTCTGAAACAACTTAATCTGGGAGGCAATCAGCTTGAACGATTACCAGAGGAGTTAGGAAAGCTGAAAAATCTAAGTTCGCTAAATGTTTTCTCCAATAAACTGACACTGTTGCCTGAAAATCTGAAAAGTTTGGACGGATTAAAAAATCTGGATCTGACAGGTAATACCTTATCTGCTTTACCAGAAGGATTAGGCAACCTGAAAGAATTACAGTTTCTAAAGCTTTCTAATAACAAGCTCAGCAGTTTACCAGATGAGATAGGCAAGTTAGGTAAATTAGAAAAATTGGATCTTAAAAATAACCTGCTGGCTAGTGTACCAAAGCAAATTGGAGAATTGAAAAACCTGAAAACGCTGAATTTATCTAACAATACATTATTATCATTACCAGAAGAGTTATCAGATCTTTCCAGTTTAAAGTCTCTGGATGTGTGGGGAAACAAGATATCTAAAATGCCATCTTCTATGAGTAAGCTAAAACAACTACAAAACTTCAGCTTCCAGAAAGAATGGCTATCAGCTAGAGATTTTGACGATCTCAAAACCCAGCTTTCTGGAACTTTGATCAAAACAGGGATATAGATTTTCCATGCTTTGCTACTCTTACTATATATTGAATGGTGGGTTTTGCTTTCATAAAGGATTATATAACTACTAGAATATAATCCTTTATGCATTGTGATTATTTTAGAGTCTCATCAGCCTCATCCATACGTTGTATCAGCCTTTCTTTCAACAAGTCTAAAAAAGCGGATCTTCCAGTCTTACGAATTCGAATTTCCAGAAATGTGCGATAATAGTTCTTCAGATCTACATGAAAAGCATTTTCGAAATAAGTAGCTATTTGCTTTAAATCTACTTTTCCAAAAGCGCCAACTGAATGCAATGCATATAACAATTCAATGCAGGCTGTTTTGGAAAGGGTCCAGTGTAAGTTAGATTTAGATGATTCTACCACAGCAGCATTATCCAACATAATCAATTCTTTATTCAGATAAATAATCAGCTTTTCGTTTGCTAGTATCCTGGCTACTTTATAATCATAACCTGTAGAAAACTGTGGATCTGAATCATAAATAAACTTGTCTAGGGCTAAATACATTTCATGATTTTCTCTGAGAAAGTACTTTTCATCCAGGTAGGTGGCATGAAGTCTGTAATACTGATAGAACTCCCGATTGTTGTCAAAAAAATCACTAACCTTATCTAGTTCTTTGTGTATATAGATTTTTTGTACTTGAGTACTGCCTATTGGCTTATTGCGTTCGATGTTGAATAGAGATGTATAATAGAACAGCTCAGATAGAAACCTAGGTTTAATTTCTTTAAAGAAGTGAATCTCTTCCTGTTTATGAGTAAAAGGATGTTCAACTATCCATTTTTTTAGCTGAGTGATAGAATCTAAAACCACTGCAATACATTTTTCAGACTGCTTTAATATATTTTGTTCTTCATTGGCAATAACAGCCAGCCTCTCTTTTAGGTCTTCGTATAAGGTTTCCATGAGTATGATTGAGGTTCATAGTGGTGAACGAAAAGATGGGAAAGTTGCTACTAGTAGTAAAATCAGAGGAGGTATAAATGATAATGATAGTAGCAGACTTCAGAATATTTGCAAAAAAAAATAGTTAAATGTGGCAAAATAATAGTAGCTCCAAAGCAAAGTATGGCCTTGGATGTTGTATTCCTCTTAAGGGCAATAAAACTTAATCAGAATCGTAAGAAATAATGCAGGTCACCTTGATTGATTAATATCCAGGAGGTAATCTTTCCTGTTTTCTCATCAAATAAAAAATACTGAATGGGGGTATATACTTGATCTTTCTTGAAAGCGATCAAGGTATTTTGGAGTTGTTGTCGTCCTGCTTCCAATTCATTTTCACGATCTACAGTTTTCATAGGTTTACCAAACACATCTTGTACAGGTTCTGACTCCCATACCATTTTAGGCAGATTGTCTGGATTTGAAAATTTTGGCCATGGTACAACGTCAAATTCTTCCAGATTAACATGTTGAAGGTGTTTCTGAAACATCTCAAGTGTTGCCTGCAATAATCTTCCTTTAGAGGTAGTAGGCACCCAAGCGGAATCAGGAACCTGAATATAGTTTTGCAATTCTTGATTCGTAATCTGTTGTAATGGAGTTTGCTTTACATACTTACAAAACGCATAGAGTAACTGAGCTCGTTTAGTCTCCTCTGTTGTCAGCTGGTTTGATTGAGCTTGTAGTGTAATCGTACTTAGTAAAAGTCCAATAACCAGGTAAATTGTCTTACAGGTCTTCATAGGTTGTATGATTTAAGATGTCCTTCTGCTATTATTCAGAGAAAATACATCCTTCCTGATCAAAGAATAAAAGTAAAATCCGAAAAGGGCTCCAATACCACTTAGTAACAGAAAGTTTTGTACAATAAGTGTTTGATTGTGTTTTGAGAAGCTTCCCAGGTAGATCAAAAACAATGCTGTACCTAAACTAATCCCTAAGCCTACAGAATACATTCTGTTGTTAGCAAATTGATTCTTTATTTTATACACAATCAAATTAAACACAAGTATGCTTAGTGTTACAGACCAGAGTATAGTAGGCATTCCTAAACTGGAAAGAATGAGTATAACCCACCATGTATAAGTAGAATTGGGCTCCAATAACATAAAAATCAGAGGAAAAAGCAGACTAGCTGTAAGCAGGCTAAGCAGATACGCCAGTCCGTTTTTCCAAACTAATGTTATTATTCTTTTCATTGCATACATATCTAGATTGCTGTCTGTGCTTAGCAAGGTCCTTTACTATTCGGTGCAGTACCTCCTGTAGTATTAACTGGATACTGAGAGGCCTGATTACGAAGGTCAAGTCCTAGTTGTCCAGGTGAATGTCCGCTACCAGCTCCAAAAAGAAAGGTAGATTTGTTTTTAGGCAAATTAATACCTGTGGCATCAAAAATATAAAACACAGCATCCGTACAATTCTGTGTCTCAATGCTATACATCTCACTGGTCATATAACTGGCCGCATTGGATGCATTTAAGAATTGCTGAGCTGAGATGGAGAATGTTGCACTCACTGTATACGGAGAACCTCCATTGTTGACAAATTTTGCATTGACCCAGTCAGTGGTATATTCAGTAGGGTAGAAGCCGAACACTTGTTCAATCACAGTCCCATCTGCAAATGTTTTCTTTAGTCCAATAAATGAGTGACCGACATTTAACCCAAATTTTGTTTCTCCACTTCCTGCTTCTGGTTCATCTACATACACAGTGATCTGATAAGATCCACTAGCAGAACTAGCCCAAAAACAATCGAGGTATTTCGAAAGATCTATGGGTTGTTTGTCCTGGCCAGGGATGGTAAAACCTCTGGGTTTTAAATGTGCGAGAGTCAAAGGTTGGTTCGGTCTGGGAACACCTCCACCAAGCGTAGGATTAATAGGTAGAGGTGATCCGCCACCTCCACCGCCACTTGTGGAGCATTCAATATATTGAATATCATAATCTTTGGTTGATACGCAGTCATTGCCTATACATACATGAGTATAATAGGTTATAGTCACCATCTGACAGCCTGAACCTGCTCTGGTTGAGGGATCTGCAACAGATAGTGTTCCTGTTCTTTTTCCATTGCGAAAGCTGCTACCACTTTGGAAGTTCTCCTGCCAGTCATAGTAGGTTACAATACCTGAAAAATTATTCCAATTCATCTGTCGACCATTTGAATAGAAATAGCTTGAGTCGCTGATGATTTTAAGAATTTGTGTTTGCCACCCATTCGGATTTGGATACAACAAAAGCTGAGTCGACGCTCCTGCACCTGGGTCTTGTTCTGCGTAATGGAGTGGCAACGCTACTGCCTGTGCACCTGTTGTAAGTGTAATCATTTCCGCCTCATCCCATATCAATATACGTTCAGGAAGGTCTTCTGCTATTCGACTTGCTTTAGAAGATTGATTACTCTCAAACCATTGTTGTGCAGAAGCAATCAGAATGGATTCTTGAGTCTTAGGTGTTGTTTCTTCCTTGTGGCAACTGGCTAAAAATAGAACTACCATTTGACAGAAAAGTAGTTTAGGAGAGGAGTGCTTTTTCATACAACATGCTGATTTGAAGGTTGGACATGATTTTATTGCGGCACAATCAAAATTAGCAGTCACTCCATTAAAACTACTTGACAATCGTCAAGAATTACTTTGGAAACTATCTTTCTTTGGCACGCAATCGGCTCAAGGTTTCAGGTGCCATCCCCAGAAAAGAAGCAATGTGTTTTAACGGAGCACGATTAAAAAGTTTGGGGTTAGTTTCCAGTAAGTTTAAATATCTTTCCTGAGCTGTTAATCTGCGTAGTGAAGTAGCGCGCTCTTCCCCTTTGACATAATAGCGTTCGGTGAGCACTCTACCATTAAAATTAAAGGCTGGAAATTGGTGATATAGATGTTGTAGGTCAGTGTATCTGATGGACACTAGTGTAGAGTCCTCCAGTAGTTCAATGCTTTCAGAGCTTGGTTTTTGAAGAAAGAAACTTTGAACAGAAATGATGATATCACCTTCCTCCATAAACCAGGCAGTTGTATCTTGTCCGTCTAGATTATAAAATGCTCTTGCTAAACCTGTATCTATAAAGTAGACACGATCACAAATCTGTCCTTCCTCCAATAACAAGGTTCTTTTTGGAAATTGATGCTGTAGAAAAAAAGCAGGAATTATTTCTCGAATTTCATCTGACAAGGGATATATGGAAGAAAGCAGGGAATATATCTTTTCATAGATTTCGAACATCTATTTTGAGTGTCTAACCTTGTATCAGATGAGTTAATATTGTAATTCTTAAAAATCGTTGAGGCTAAAAATAAACTATCAGTTTGGCGAATTTCCTATCTTCAAAAGATACTACTTGATCACCTGGCACGAATAGCAATAAACAAACCTGGTATTTAAAAAAATGTTTTTTTAGGTTGTTTCTCTTTTTGATTTTATTAACGCTACCAACTAGTGTTTAATTATGTTAACTATTGTTTTTAATAGAGATTTTTTGAGGCGCTTAATTGAATTTATACCTTTTTGTTGAAAATATTTTTGGAGTATATTGTGTTAATTGTTTGATTTAGAGTAAGTTTTGTGCAGAAAGTTCGTTTCTTTGTATAAGGGTAAAAAATAAACAATACCACTATGAAAAAACTACTTGTTGCCACATGTATTGGCTTGCTACTAGCAAGCTGTACACCCAAAGAAGAATTAAGTGAGCAGGAGGCTGTCACATTACTTAGACAGCAGATGAATTACCCCAAAACCTTTACCTATGATATCTTCTGTGCAGACCCTGAATATTCTCAAAAAGCTTTGGATGCAGGGTTGGAAACAAAAGGACTTGTCATTATCAAACGAACCCAAAAATTGTCTGACGTAGGGCAGTCATTAATCGAATTTACCAATCAGGCTTCACCTTATTTAGTTACACTATCAGACCTGGATAAAAAGACCAGTATTCAGAAGGTAAAGATTGCCGATGAATATCTGAACCAGGTGTCAGAGATTATGCTGGACGAAGATGGCAAAAAGGCTACTATCAAATACACAACCATTTACAAAAATACTACCCCTTTTTCTTCATTAGCACATATAGATTTACAGAAACCAATAACACATACCGTTTATCTCATATTAGCTGATAACGGCTGGAAGCTAAAAGGCAAATAGAAAGATAAAGCCATCATTTTCATTGAAGTGATGGCTTTAACATTACTTATTCCTTTGTACTCAGATAATTTAGTTTCTCACTGAGTTCAATTAATCCTGCCTTCTGCAGACAATCTTTCCCCAATGCTCTCAGCTCGACAAGTGTTTCTTCTGGCACACTTTCCAATAGACTTGACTCCTCGTATTTGGCATCAAGCCCTCTCTCAATCACACTGTGTAATAGTAAAACATTCTTTCGCGAAATCCGAAGATCAATCTTCACAGTTTCATTCATGCCCGGGATACTCAGAATAGTATCATATACCTTGGCAACATCATGGATAGTTAGCATAACTCATTCAGGTTAAAAGTTCAACTTCACCCAGTAAAGATAAATAGCCTTCCCGAAAGCATCCTCATCAAAATATAGTGAGGATGGGTAGATGAGAGATTGCCTTTCTATCTTCGTACAGTTAATAAATTATAATTTGTGAAGTTGAAACTGTGTAGTTATGAAAGCAAGAGGCGATTGGAAATCCATTGAGCATATTAAAGCGCTGGATATGGTAGATTACCTGGCTGTGTTAGGTCATGAACCCGTTAAAGTCAGAAACGTAAATTACTGGTATCATTCACCCTTGCGAGGTGAGAAAACGCCATCATTTAAAGTAAATCGTCAGCTAAATTGTTGGTATGATCATGGAATAGGGAAGGGGGGTACTATCATTGATTTTGGAATGCTTTACTATCAATGTAGCATAACCGAATTTTTACAAAAGATGAATGCCGGTTTGGTTCTATCTGATCCCGTTAATTTGGTTCCAAAACTAGTCAGAGAAAGCTTCTCTCGAGAACCTACTTCAGAAAGTAAATTAACCATTCTGCAAGAGGCTCCACTTACTTCTATTTCACTAATCCGATACCTGCAGAGTCGATGTATTCCTATTGACATTGCCAGGCAATTTTGCTGTCAGGTTAGCTACCAAATGGGAGGCAAAGACTACTATGGAATAGGCTTTAAAAATGATTCGGGTGGGTATGAAATACGGACTCCTTTTTTCAAAGCCAGTAGCTCTCCTAAAGACATTACTACCATTGCTAATTCAGGTAAACAGGTCTTGGTTTTCGAAGGTTTCTCAGACTTCCTTTCGCATCTAACACTTGGACAAGAGCAACCTGTTGCAAAGGCTGATTTTGTCATCCTGAATTCTGTTTCCTTCTTTGAAAAAGCGCATCCAATTCTGGAGCAATATGAGTCCATTCATCTCTATATGGACCGCGATCCTGCCGGACAAAAAACCACAGCCCATGCGCTTTCACTTTCTGCCAGATATAAAGAGGAAAGCCATAGATACATAGGAAGTAAGGATCTGAATGAATGGCTTGTTAACAACACAAAGCCTCAACGGAAAAACCTGAAACATAAGCTCTCATGAAAATTCTTAAAAACGAAGGGAAGGTGTATACCAATATAGCCCGATAGTTCGCATTGAGCAAACGGCAAGATGTCCGGTTGTATCACAACCGAAAAAGCCCCTTTACTCCAAAGTCGTGGGTGAAGCTATCACAGAAAGGCTTTTAGAAAGGGATTTGTACATAAATATAATGGAGTTGATAGATTATGAGCAATGGAAAAGAAAATCGAAACAAATGGTTGCATGTGCGATTGTCACTGGAAGAATACAATCAATTGCAGGGTAATTATGCTAAGACTACCTGCCGTAAACTAAGTGAGTACAGCCGGAAGATTCTGCTTGGAAAGCCTGTGAGAATCCTTTATCGAAACCAGTCTTTGGATGATTTTATGGCAGAAATGATCCAGCTGAGAAAGGAGCTTAACCTAATTGGAAATAACTTTAATCAGGCCGTTAAGAAGCTAAATAGCCTAAGCAAAATAACCGAATACAGAGACTGGCTGATAAGCTTTGAAGTAGAAAAAAAGTTACTGTTTGGTAAAGTAGATCAGATCAAAAATCGCATCAATCAACTCTCTGACCAATGGTTGCTGTAATCAAAACCAGTGCCTCTATTCATCGCATTGTGAACTACAATGAGAACAAGGTTAAGGAGGGGGTTGCTCATTGTATCGCAGCCGTTAATTACCCTAGAGAGATAGACGAATTGAGTATCTCTCAAAAGCTTAATCGGTTACTAAACCAGGTTGCTTTAAATGAAAATGTAACCAGAAATAGTGTACATATATCCCTAAATTTTGATCCTTCAGAAAAACTCTCTCATGAACAGTTACAAGAAATAGCCGAGACCTATATGGACAAAATTGGCTTTGGAAGCCAGCCTTATCTGGTTTACGAACACCTGGATGCTGCTCATCCACATATTCATATTGTGAGCATCAAAGTCCGTTCAGATGGCAGCCGAATTGATATGCAAAACATTGGGAGAAACCAGTCCGAAAAAGCACGAAAAGAGATCGAAAAAACATTTGGATTAGTACAGGCTAGCGGTAATAAACAGAAGCCGGCAAACAAGCTCCTGCCAGTGAATGTGCAGAAGGTTCAGTATGGAAAAAGCGAAACAAAAAAAGCCATTTCTACCATACTGGATTTTGTGTTGAACAACTATAATTATACTTCTTTGCCAGAACTAAATGCAGTTTTAAAGCAATACAATATCCTGGCTGATAGAGGAAGTGAAGAGTCAAGAGTTTATCAAACCAATGGACTCGTTTACCGACTTTTAAATGAGAATGGAGAAAAAGTAGGTGTGCCTATTAAGGCCAGCGATTTCCATAACAAGCCTACACTCGCCTTTCTGGAAACTCGCTTCACAATCAATCAGACAACTCGAAAGCCCTATCAAAATCGGATACGAAATGCCATTGATTTAGCTTTAAGAACACCTGCTAACATAACACTCTCTGAACTGGTAAAAGCCCTGGCAAAAGAAGGAATTGCTGTTGTACTACAGCAAAATGCACAAGGGCTACTTTACGGAATTACCTATGTCGATCATCAAACCCGATGTGTATGTAAGGGCAGTGCATTAGGCAAGACTTACAGTGCCAGATCAATTGCAGAACGTTGTAAACAAACCATTGAACAGAAAGATACTTCTCATTTCGAACCAACTATCAAATCGCAATCTCATTCCATAGTAAACAAAAACAATACTCTATCAGATAAGCCTTCAAAAAATACTCCACAATCTTCTGAACTTCCTCAGTCACCAGTACCTGTTCAATCAACTGAGCAGTCTATGACACATACTGTTCTGACAACCTTACTACAACTAGAACAAACTGCTGAACAGGTACCTCAAGATTTGAAAAAGAGAGGTCGAAAAAGAAAACGGAGAACAAATCGTAATCAGCATTCATCGTAACTACTATCGTAACTACTATCACTATGCAAACCGGAGAAAATGAACAGGCATTGAGAAAAATTCTGGATATGACCCGTCTAATAGGAATCACTATCCTGGTATTTCATTTCTATTATTACTGCTTCTATGCTTTTGTAGAATGGAAGTTAACTTCAGCGTTTACTGACCGTTTGTTGGAGAACATTGTCCGAACAGGAATATTTAGTAATTTCCACTATTCTAAACTCATTGTCCTAGGCTTTCTTTTGATCTCACTACTAGGAGCGAAAGGGCGTAAAGACGAAAAATTAAACCATAAAACAGCGTTCGCCTATCTGGTTACAGGTATGCTTCTCTATTTTTTAAGTTACCTGTTTTTGCTGGTGAAAATAGAAAATACCCTATTATCAATCCTATATATAGGACTGACTAGTTTAGGCTTCTTGCTTATACTCACAGGTGGCACTCTGCTCTACCGAATCATCCAACGAAAGCTCAATCACAAAGACATTTTTAATAGTGAAAATGAAACCTTCCCACAAGAAGAACGACTGCTAGAAAATGAATATTCCATTAATCTCCCAGCTCAATATCGACTCAAGAATAAGATCCGAAAAAGCTGGATCAACATCATCAATCCCTTTCGTTCCCTATTGGTATTAGGTACACCAGGAGCAGGTAAATCCTACTTTGTAATCCGCCACGTAATTACCCAACACATCCAAAAAGGGTTCTCCATGTTTGTATATGACTTTAAGTACGATGATCTGTCAAAGATTGTATATAACACCTTCGAGAAATACAAACATGTCTATCCTTCTAATACCAAATGCTACTTTATCAACTTTGATAATATCATGCATCGTTGTAATCCATTAGAACCTCAAAGCATGGAAGATATAACCGATGCCGCCGAGTCTGCGCGCACCATATTGCTTGGTCTTAACCGGGAATGGATCAAACGCCAAGGCGACTTCTTTGTGGAATCACCCATTAACTTTCTAACAGCCATTATCTGGTATCTGCGAAAGTATAGGGGAGGAGAGTACTGTACTTTACCACATGTAATCGAACTGATGCAAGTAGATTATGATAGCTTATTTACGGTTTTACGAACCGAAAAAGAAATAGAAGTACTGATCAATCCCTTCGTCAATGCCTATCTAAATGATGTAATGGAGCAACTCGAAGGCCAGATTGCTGCAGCCAAAATCGCGATGGCCCGCCTTGCCTCTCCACAGTTATATTATGTTCTATCTGGCAACGACTTTACACTGGATATCAATAATCCGGACGAACCTAAGATCGTCTGCATGGGCAACAACCCTCAAAAGATTCAGACATATGGAGCCGTTCTATCACTATATGTTAACCGATTAATCAAGCAGGTCAATAAAAAAGGAAAACGAAAATCTAGCCTAATCTTCGACGAATTTCCAACTATCTACTTAAATAATATGGACAGCCTAATTGCCACTGCCCGCAGCAACAAAGTAGCCACCTGCCTGGGCATTCAGGACTTTAGCCAGCTCCGCAAGGATTATGGTAAAGAGCAAGCTGACGTAATCATGAATATTGTCGGAAACATCATCTCCGGCCAAGTAACAGGAGACACCGCCAAACAACTCTCCGAACGCATCGGCCGCATCATGCAAGAGCGAGAAAGCCTTTCCATCAACAGCAACGATACCAGTATCACTCGTTCGATGCAATTGGAATCTGCTGTCCCTGCCTCTAAGATTGCAGCTCTCTCCAGTGGAGAGTTTATGGGTATGGTAGCCGATAGTCCTGATTGTAAAATTGATCTAAAGGCATTTTACTGCCAGATTTTAAATGATCATAAAGCCTTGAAAAAAGAGGAAGAGAGCTATAATGAGATTCCTTTCATTCGGAAGTTGGATAATCATATGATTCACCAGAACTATCAACAAGTCAAAAAGGATGTGCAATGGATTATATATTCAGAGATAGAACGGATTCTCGCTAATCCCGAGTTGGGGTATCTGATGGTGAGGAAGTAAATAAAAATACCCCAAATGAGGTATTGATAGTTTTATTCTCTTTCTAGTTCTTAGTGCAGTTTCTTATAAATGTAGGTAAGTAGTATTAAAATGGGCCTCCAAAATTATTGTTATTTAAAATTTACAATTAGTTCATTATAAACTTACATACTCAAATAAATTTTTATATCATATTATGAATACAATTCAAGAGCACACACAACAAGAACAGGAGAGAAAACAAATAAACCAAAGGATAAGCAACCAAAGACTCAGTAGAGGATTTGTCGTTTTATTAATAATAGCTTTAACTCTAGGTGCATATTTTTATTCTTATGAGAGGAACTCCTTTGAGTTAATAAAGCAAATCCTACCTGAATTTATTGCATCATTAATTATAGCCTTGGCAGTAGAGTGGTATCTTCTGTATATGCTCAAAGGAGATAAAGAAAAAGCTCAAAATACAAATACAACATTTATAAATTCTAGAATTATTAATCAAATAAATCATATCACTAATCTAGTTACTAACCTAGAGCGCGAACTAATAAAAACTCCCCCATGGCTAGTTGGAGGCTATCAGAACTTAGATCAGGTTGAATGGATAAGTAAAGTTGAATTAGCTTCGGATGAAATTGTTTTTGTAACGTTTTATTCACCTAGATGGATTAATGACCACTATAAACATTTACAGAAATTCTTAAAAAATAATGATAAAAGTAGAATTTTATTTTTTCTTCCAGATGTGGATAACCAACAGCTAATAAGAGATATTTCAAGTATAATTAAATATGATGAGAGTACAATAAAAAGAAAAATAAATGACTCTCTAAATGCTCTTCGTTCACTTGCGAAAAACACTGAAGCCTATGAAAGGATAACTATATATAAAAGTCCAAAGCTATTTCCTTATACATTTCAAAAGTTTGATAGATTTATCTATTTCCAGATTAATGAAATGTTTAGAAATGATGCCAAATCGTATACTGCACCCTTTTTTGTTGTTGATTTAAATTTGGATGCCGAAAATTTAAAAGATTTCTGTAATCAAGAAATTGAGAATTTGAAAAAATTATGCCAAACTAGTAAGTACATAAACAAAGATATATAAAATAATTCGTGTAATGGCAATCTTTAATATTATAAGATATGATTTAAGTGCAGAAGAGGATCATATTAATTTTATGTCTCATGTAAAAGATCTACTACTAATATTGAAGAGCTGCTATGAAGAATTCTATTATGGAGATAGTTACTATATGTACAAACTGAATTTAAGAAACCATATAGTTTTACTTTCCTTTATACCTTCAAGTGAGTCAAAATTATACTGTGGTTGTGCATTATATAGTGTTTCAGGAAAGATTTCTGCATTAGCCGTGCTAAAAGACTATCGTAAGTTTGGAGTTGCAAGGGGAATGGTAAATTATATGCAACAAGATTTACCTTATCTCTTCGCAGAAATAGGAAGCCAAAATACGCTGATGCAAAGATTTTTACAATTTAACGAATTTGTATTTGTGCAAAATAAAGAAGAAATAATACAGAATTTGAAAGGTGAACGTGTCTATTTTGTTAAAGATGAAGTGGTAAACAAAGTATTAGTCTATATTCATTCGAGTGGGAAAAAATTATTAGATATTGTTAAGACCAAATTTGTAATGTTACACTGGAAGCAAGGGACTGTAAATACAACTGTGAAGTGTACCCCAAAGTTTGGACAGAAAAGTTAGAAAAATTAATAAACGGTTGAGTTTCTCCTTTGATTAACCACTACTGCACAGTAGGAAGTCTAGCTAACTAACATCAGACAGGTTCCTAGGTTCCTTGTTAAAGCCCATATATAGGTCTCGCCACCTGCATACCGGATGCCGTCTAAGCAGTAAACGTAAACAGGTTCTTCTTAGACTAATCCCTACCAAACTGGAGTAATAGGTTTTGACATCATCTCTACTATTTCGACACCTCATCAATGGTTCCTTTGCAGTCACCTTCTGTACAGTTACCTGGTAGTTAAAACTACCGTTTCTTGTATTGCTCACGACCTTAACTCTTAATTAAAGCCGCATACACCGGTTTGAGGCCAGTTCCTGTAAACCGATTTCGGAAGGCCTTCTTCCATCTTTTATGCAGAATCTTTTGACTTTAACAAAACAAAAGTTCATAGCACACTCCGGTTATATTAAATCGACTCATGAATACCATGTTCTCGACAAAGATCAGGTATAGCTTTTCCGGCTTCTGCCTCTTAAAGTATCTTAATAATTTGTGGTTCGGTAAATGGCTCTGCAGTGGTAGTCTTTTTCATAAGGACAAGAGAAATCGGTTAATAAATCTAGTACATTTTTTGATTTGATCCCTGTCCGAATTTTTGGGGGCCTTACACAACCGCTGGAAGTCCGGACGTACCATTGACTTTTGGTTAGGTAATCCAAGGAATGTAAAAAGCAAGCCCTATACCTTCAACAAAGGGTTATGTGATGGCATTGAATACATAGCTATTATCCGCTCAGCTCAACACAAGGTAGGCTATACAATCACAGTCAGCCAGGACGGTCAAAACTGGAAGCTGCTTACCAGTGAAGAAGCCAGACTACTAGCCCATAATGACGGACTTAGCCAAGCTGAGTTTTATAACTGGTTTCTGACAGACTCTGAGAACTTCTTTGGTAAGATCATCCACTGGACACAACACCGCTATTCGAGTTAACATCTTTCACTTTAACATTATTCACTATAAATCTATTACACATATGAATTTCGACATGAACGCTTACGAACAATATGAAGAAAGCCACAAGGAATCTACCACATTCTGGCGCAAAGTGACTCACAGTTACAACGTGTCTTGCCTGCACTTTCCGGGTTGGGGTATACAACATCCCGACCCTAATAAATCATCTATCAAGCTGGCACTATCCGGAAGAAACAAACGCTACTCAAACATGCTTTACGACTTCTTCCAGTCCAAAGGTTTAGTGATCAATGTAGCAGGTACTCTCAAAGACAAACAAGCGGTGTACACCTTCCAGATCCTGCAAGATGCCAATATCAACTATCAACTTACTGATCCGGAAGAGCTCATCTGCAACCATGACTACTCTACCCGATACGATGCGGAAACAGCCGCGTTCAGGCTAGCATTTACGGTGCTGGATAAATGGATAATAGACCAACATAAGTTTGGCCTCCGACTCCGATAATCCGCTGACATGCGGTAAACAAACCGCAGCCGTAATCTTGCGGTAAACTCAACGCAAAACAAAAAACTGCGGTTTATTCCACGCAAAACGTTTCGTGATCGGAATTAACCGCAAAATTTCTCTCACATGGGCAGTAAGTGAAATTAATCACAAAACTTCCCATGCGCTGAGTTTACCGCAAAACAGATCGTGCGGTGAATAAACCGCAAAAACATGTATCACACTAAATCTAACTTACGATGAACTTAAAGGAAATAGGACAACGCATACATTATGTACGGACTGAAATAACAGGACTTTCTCAGCGGAAATTTGTCAGACGAATGGGGATCAATCAAAGTAATATCTCAACCTTGGAGAAAGGCCAGAGCCTCCCCTCTTGCTTCTTTCTATTCAGTATGCATATTACCTATGATGTGAATCTGAACTGGATTATGACAGGGAGTGGAGAAGTCGTAAACAAATATGCAGATGGGTAAAAGTGACTATAGATAGAGATTACAAATAGGAGTATGTATAGTTCCGTATGATTAGATACTTTCTACTTTACATATTCCTATTTGTGAATAAGAAACCATAGATATCATAAACTGTATTTATGTTACCATACAAACTTGTATTTCAAATTTATAACTGGTATTTTAGAGACAAGCGTTATACATCTATTTTTCGAAAATATGGATCTCTCTATTGAAGAAAAAATACAAAAAGCAAAAGAAAAAAAATCAACTACTTTAGATCTAGGTTTTAAAGATTTAAACCATTTAGTCCTACCAGAATTACCATACCTAAGGTCGTTGAATGTTTGTGGAAACCGTTTAAAAGATCTTTCTTTTCTGGAAAAGACACCAAAATTATTTTCTTTGGATATTAGTGATAACAAGTTAAATCGGTTGATCTTACCAGAGTTACCTAGTCTGGTTTCTTTAAATTTAAGCGCAAACCATTTGGATAAATTAATCTTACCCCAACTACCAAAACTGAGTTCTTTAAATATCAGCAGAAACCAATTTCGCAAATTAACCTTACCCGAACTACCCAAATTGATCTCTCTAGATCTAAGTGATAATCATTTGAGTCAGTTAGCCTTACCAAAGCTGCCGAGTCTGACGTCTTTAAATGTAAGTGAAAATCTACTAATTCGGTTGGTCTTATCAGAGCTCCCTAAGTTAGCATCCTTAAATGTGAGTGGAAACCAATTAAATCAATTAATCTTATCAAAGCTAAAAAATTTGATATCTTTAAATGTAAGCGCCAACCAGTTAGAGCAATTAATCCTACCCGAACTACCTAAATTGAGTTTCCTAGATCTGAGTGATAATCGATTGGAACAGTTAGCCTTATCAAAGCTGCCGAGTCTGACGTCTTTAAATGTAAGTGAAAATCTACTAATTCGGTTGGTCTTATCAGAGCTCCCTAAGTTAGCATCCTTAAATGTGAGTGGAAACCAATTAAATCAATTAATCTTGCCAGAGTTACTTAATCTAGCTTCTTTAGAAATAAGCAATAATCAGTTAAATCATTTAACCTTGCCAGAGTTACCTAGTCTGGTTTCTTTAGAAATAAGCAATAATCAGTTAAGTCATTTAACCTTGCCAGAGTTACCTAGTCTGGTTTCTTTAGAAATAAGCAATAATCAATTAAGCCAACTAATCTTGCCCCAACTATCAAATTTGACTTATATAGATGTGAGTGATAATCGGATAAGCAACCTCTCTTTTATCAATACACTGCCAAGATTACAAATATTGTATTTTGATAATAATCCTATTCATACGCCACCTCTTGAGATTATAAGTCAGGGATTACATGCTATTAAAGATTATTTTGAAAGTGGGCAACTAATACAATTTTATGAAGCTAAAATAATATTATTAGGTAATGGAGAAGTTGGAAAAACGACCATTCGGGAAAATTTGGCAAGATATGGAAATTGGCCTTTTTATGGTGCTCCAGAACAGCAACGAACGATATTGTTAGATATTAGTCCTTGGAATTTGAAAATACAAAACCAAATAATGCCTAATTCATCGGCTAAATCTGAGATATTCTTTCAGTTTAATATTTGGGATTTTGGTGGTCAAGGTCCACATCGTGTTATCCAACAATTCTTTTGCTCACGTACTTCATTGTATTTGTATGTAACCTCTCCTGATGACAAGGAGATTAATCAAAAAGATGACTACATAGGTCTGGCTTATTGGGTACCTTTTATTACCAGTTTTGGCTATACACCAGCCAATGGACACAATCCCGAACACAAAAGCCCTATTTTATGCATTTATAATAAATCTGATTCAATTCCATCTCATCTAAATAAAAAAGTAGTGATTGGAAATATTATCGAGGAAGCCCAAAAATATAATCTAAATATTGTAGATGGCATGTTGTTGGAATGTACCAACAGGGATGATATAGATGAATTAGTGGAACAAATTCAAAAACTTATTCCACGTATAAGTTATGATATTTTCACTCGTCGATTTTCAAAAAACTGGTTGGCAGTCAAAACTACTCTGGAAAGCCTGCCAGATGATTATATATCTTTAAATCAATACAAAAGCATATTTGCAGCCAACAACACCTATAACAATTTACAAACTGATCAACTGGAAAGCCAGGCTATGACATGGTTGAATGTGTTGAATACAATAGGCAGTGTGATTCATTTTGAAAACCTGCAAGGACTTCATGATATAATCATTCTCAAACCTGAATGGGTACGTAAGGCGGCTTGTAATGTATTAGATTATCAAAGAGCAAAAAATAACTATGGAAAAATTGAGAAAGAAGATTTTGTAAAAATTTGGCCTTCTTCCGAATTTAAAAAATCAGATCGTAAAAAACTTATAGAATTAATGCGTGCATTTGAGCTTTGCTACGAAACAACAGATGAATATGGCAATTCTATATACTTCATTCCAGAACTATTTCCAAATATACATCCTAACACTTTCGAAGAATTCAAAAATATTACCAAAACGCCACCCTTACAATTTGAATTTAAGTTCAATCCTTTCATGCCTGCAGGTGTATTGCATAAAATCATAGTTAGAAATCATTTTGACATATTTAGAAATTGTAAATGGCGGAAGGGAGTTGTGTTAGAAGACCATAATGGTAATTATATATTTATAGAAGAAGATTGGGAAAATCGTAAGTTAAAAGTTAACGTAAGTGGATATAACCCTGAATCTCTTTACTTGCGTATTTATAGTGAGGTTAAAAACATAAACAGGACATTAAAAGAGACAAAGTTTTTGCATGAGTTAGATTTTACGGTATCTGTGATGCATAATTTCAAATGGTATGAACTAAGGGATTTACATGACTTAAACTTTACAGAGTATAAAAAATTCAAGGCTTAATAGTAATATTTCTCTAAACAAAATTCATCTAGATCTATGAATATTTCACTAAAAGCCCCATCTGAATTATTTTACAAGCATCTGAATTCAAAAGATAATTATCGAATTTTATTCTCTGGCCCATTTGGGATTGGTAAAACATATTTTTTAAATGATTTCTTTGATAAACGAACAGATGACTATTTAACTGTTTATCTGTCACCAGTGCATTACTCAGTAGCTAGTAATGAAGACATTTTCAAATTTATTAAGTTTGACATCTTACAGGAATTAAATCGAAAGTATCACTTACTTGAAGCACTCGAAGCAGATTTTGAGGAAAATTATAAGGAGCTTGATAATGTAATTGATAATACTACTTTTTTCCTTTGGTCATTTATTGCAAATTTTTCTAAGATAATTGAGGCATCGTTTTATATGATCCCTGAAGTAAATATAGCTAATGCTTCAGAAGATGGAAACGGGCCAGATCTAACGTTTGCGTCACTTGGTAATTTACCTCAAGCTGGTATAGATATTCTTAAGAATGTTTTAAAAGATGCAGAAGAATTAAAAAAAGTAATAGCAAGTCATGAAAATTCCCCCGAAGCGAAATCATATCTTGAAGAATTATCGAACAACTATATATATGAGAGAGATCCTGTTACAATATTCATCACTGAAGTTCTAAATCTATTAAGTGAGATTCAATTAGAGCGAACAAATAAAAAGCATATCAAAAAAACACAAAAGAAACAAAAAGTACTGATTATTGATGATCTTGATCGTATTGATCCAGAACATATATTCAGGCTATTTAATGTTTTTAGTTCTCATCTTGGCTCAAATAGCGAATCAGAAAATAAATTTAGCTTTGACAAAATCATATTTGTTTGTGACATAGATAATATTCGAGGTATGTTTCAAGTTCGTTATGGCACACCAATGGGATTCAATGGGTATATTGACAAATTTTATAGTCAACAAGTATTCTACTTTGATAATCGATCTGCTATAATTGAATTTCTGCAAAAAGACTTTTTTGACAGAAAAAAGCCTAAAGAATACGAAGAACAATTTATTATGTCAACACTTTTTAAGGAGATAGGCCTAGTTGTTTACATAATTGAGGCCTTTATAAGAACACAAGTGTTAAATCTTCGCACACTAAAAAAAATATCAGGTAAATTGTTGATTCCAAAAGAAAACCATCTTCAGATTTTTATTAACCCAAATGACCGAGAAGTTACATATTTTCGAAATATTGATTATCCGATTTTATTAATAACAGAATTTTTAAACCAGTTTTTTTCAAAATCAGATGACTTCATCGATGCACTAAATAGTTGTTCACTAAAGCTTTCGAATGCCTCAAATCAGTTTCTATCTTCAGAAAAAGGAACACCTCATTTTTGGAATATTGTGCTCTTTTCCAGAAGATTTGATCACTCATTTAAAGCAATAGATGTAGCCCATAAATCATCAATAGTATCAGGAGGCAGCTTTCAGTTATTATCTATGGATGAGCCTCTCAAAAGTGTAGTTTTAAGTATAACTAAGAATCAAATTACACGTACTATTCAGTATTACATTGAAGGCCCTTCTAAAGCTCCAATTTCAGAAAGAATGTTTTTTCAGGAGCTTACCTCCATTGTTTCATTCTTTAAAGAACAAGGTTTATATGATAATATAAATTGATATGCTATAATAAAGATAATAATGTATTTAAAACCCCACTATTCAGACAATACTTTGACTTGTTTTAAGCCTGGCAATAAATAAAAATTAAAAAAATTGTTCCATTTACTCATTCTGTTATAGTATATTGAGTTAGTTTCCAAATCGAATGTCAACCACTATTGTCTAAAAAGGCTCTCTAACTTCTTATATGAAATGAGAATTCAATGCTATGTTCCCAAATATGAATGACCCAAAAGGTTAGTAAAGATCAATCTGATATTTTGGAGAATTTATTTTAATACCGAAATTAAGTAAAGTTAGTGTTGAACATCATATATTTTAACTTTTCTGGTTAAAACATCACATTCACATATCTTTTCAGCATTGTAAGGAAGATTTATAATCGTTTCGCATACAACAGAGCTATCTTTTTTCCATTTAATTTTAATATCAGTATCAGGTTTTATTGGTAAAATTTGCTTAGTGGGACCTTCTGTATATTCGAGATTATTTAAATATATCTCTAATGCCTGTGGTTTCCCATTTTGATTAAGGTTACGGAGAAAATTCTGTGATTTTTTTCCTGGATTGATAAATTCTTTACTAGTAGTATCTAAGCCTACTATACACTCAACCGATGGCCATTGTTTAGCTATAATCCCACTTCCTCTACCAAATAAGAATATCTCTGCTATTCCTGAACCAGTTAGATTAAAACTAGTTTGCCATTGACCTTCATCCTCATCCGTAATGTTAACTAACATTAGACCAGAACTTGGACCACCTATCTCTACAACTGCTCTTCTTCTATAAATAAGAACCTGAAAATAAAACTGTTGAAATCCTTTATTAACTCTAATGATGAGTTCGTCGCCATCATTAGAAGTTTCCGAGGTATTGATTGTAAGAACAGTTGATTTGGCTCTTTCGGCTTTCAAGAAATAGGAATAACCGGGAATAATTAGAAAAAAGAAAATTAAACTTGGTTTTAAGATTAATTTAAGTCCATGTATGAAAGTAGACATAATTATAAATTTTATGAATTGCTCTATACAGAATATTACTGAGTGTGAAAAGTTGTTTCTTTTATAAAGAAGGCTACAGATAGTATAGCAATTATTAAACAAGAATAAATGAACCATCTGCCATAGTTTAAAGTATCTAGACTAAAGTCTACAGCATTTCTCTGTATCATTAGAAGTAAAACTTCTTTGCATAAAAAATTTGCAATTAATGCAAAGGACAGGCAAACAATACTGGTTGTTAGTGAAATTAAGGTTTTAGGTGCTTTAATTATTTCAGATTTTCCCTGATATGTAACTAAAAAAGCAATTGCGCCAAAGGATGTTAATATTATATCGGTTAAGCTTGAATAAAAATCGAGATATAAATTAAATATCTCTCTAACCTGTTCTGGACTACTTTGATCAAACAACCTTCTGCCCTTTATTTGATTGGATGTAATAATAATCAGACCAATTACCAATAGTAAAAGCTCAAATATTGCAGCGAGAACAGATATATTAAATTTATCAGACTTTTTCGGAGGTTTTGGTACCTGCGTTGTTGTTAAACCTGAGTCTTTCATCAGTAAAGTAATAATTTTGGTTGAAAAATAAGATGTATTTAAATCCAAAATATTGCTACTCAACTACTCAAAGCATAAGATTTTAATTGAAGCTTTTTATAAATGTTGTACTGTTTATGTATTTTGACATAAACATATAAATAGTGTTTCTACTTGTAAAGAATGAGCTGAAAGAGATAATGAATAACAGGAAATTAAAATTGAGAAGAGTAAGAAATACTTGGCTTTTCTCACATCCAAACAAAATACAAGATATGTGAATCCTGTATTGTTAGTCAATACCTATTTTTAGGTATTTTTTGTATTTCGTTTGAAACTCTGGTATGTAGAAACAGTCGAGTTTGTAAAGATAAGTTGGCATCAAATTGCCCACAAAAACTAGATGTAAAAGTAAAAAACAGGTTTCTATTGAATAGAGATGCATTTTCTTGCCAAAAATCCACCTTGTCTCAAATAAACTGATAAGTATAGCAGAGTATCTTCTCTGTTTCCTATCAATAACAAATCTTACAGGCTACCCGATCCTCTGTGGCCTCTTTCTTAGCAATTCCCACAATCTCATGTGTACAGGTGCAACCGTTGGATGTGGAGAAGATCAAGCATGTAAAGAGCTTTACATATGCGCCTGTTTATTCGGTTCAAGTAGCGGCTCAGGATTCGATCTTAAAACAGATCATTACTCAGGCAGCTTTTCTTCACCCTAAACCCAAGTAACAGATGGCAAAGTCTATATATGATTACCTCCAGTTTGTGTTAGACAACTGGAAAACCTCAACCCTGGGTTTGTTTACCTTCTCAGGATATATTCTTTGGCTGATGAATCGCATCGATACACAATCTTTCGTTTCGCTGCTGGCCTTTATTTCAACAGTAGGTTTCTTCTCCATGAGAGATCCTAAATAAATCAGAAGGATGGTTTAAAAAGCCATCCTTCCATTCCTCAACTCATACTTTTTACTGTCTACTTTTATGAAATTTCAATACCTGATTATACACTGCACTGCTACCCCAGCCGGACGCTGGATATCTGCTGATGATGTTAAGAAATGGCACACCAAACCCAAACCCTATGGCAATGGCTGGAAACAAGTTGGCTATTCAGACTTGATCTTACTGGACGGCTCCCGTCACCAGTTCGTCAAACACAACAACGACCAGGTGATAGACTCTTTTGAAGTTACCAATGGGGTAGCAGGAATTAATTCTATTTCCAGACATCTATGTTATGTAGGCGGGATGGATTCTTCTCACAAAATGCCACTGGATAGTCGGACGCCCCAGCAGATCTCTACTATGCTTGATATTATTGGAGAAGTATTAGGCTATGCGCCTAATGTGAAGATTGCCGGACATAACCAGTTTGATAACAAAGGTTGTCCGAGCTTTTTTGTGCCAACTTGGTTGAAGCAACTAGGTATTCCAGAGCATAACATCGAGTGGCGTGATCCGTTTGGATATGAACGATATTTTAAGCAAGCTTGGAAGCGATAAAAATACCTAATTTGAGGTATTGTGGTCGCAATACAAAAAGTCTATCTTTCAACATAAATCGTAGTACTCTTTAAAACATATTACTAATCCTCATATTAGCAAAATGGTTGAGAATTGTGATAGGTTTGCGACATTTCGCTATACACTAACTACTTTGTATAACTCCAACTTGCTATAATTGTCATTCGTTTAAATCTTCGCTTTTTTGATCATAAAATTGTACGAAGTTGATAGTTCTTTTCTGATACTATGGAACACTGTCCTTGAAAACAACAAGCAAAAATAGGAAAGCCCAAGGTTACCATAATTTTTATTTTGGCGTCTTACTACTTGAACTAAGTAGTAAGACGATTTAAGTACTCATCTAATACTTGATATATCCTTTCAAATGTTTATAAAGATACTTTTTGCATTTTCGCTCTATCTGACAACTTAAAACAATTTTTTATGAAAAAAATAATCTTTTTCTTTTCAATAACATTTTTCATTTCATATGTTTCATACGGACAATTCTCAATACCTACTATTGCTTTTGCAGGTAAAACTATAAAAGATATTATAAATGAGTTTGAAAACACTGGCAATAGGTTAATGCAAAATGCCCAAACCGCTGGCAATGGTGTTGCATCAAAATTTGGTAACGAAATACTAGTGGCAACACAAAATCTAAATTATTATTTTGGTCAAAATATTGACAAAACCTTTATTAATTTAAAAATAGAAGAACAAAACATATTTGTAGAAGTAAATAAGCTAATTGATCAATTCAACAATCTCAATCAGACAATTTCTACTGTATCTGAAATGACTAATCTTGATTTAATAGAGTTTACAAACCGAATAAATTTATTGACAAAAAAGGTAGATTATTATATCAGTTCAATTAATGGGACAACTGTAATAAATTCTGACGCAACATATCTTTTATCAATTACAGGTCTGGGCTTCGGACTAACCGATAGTAGACAAAAATATAACACAACAGTCTATATTAATGGCAATTTACTTCCAGCTACTGCTATTGACTTAACTCAAAGAAGGCAAATACGTCTGCATATACCAAATGTTCAAGTAAAACCATTTTTCAAAGACAATCGAATTGTATATATCCCAATAAAGATAATCTCTGAAATTACAAAGCCAAGTGGTTGGTTTGGTACGAGTAGTAACACATCTAAATATGAAACTAAGTTCAATTTAGTATTAATGCCCACAATTGCCGGTGAAATAAATATTAGTGAAGTTATCTCCCAACGTGTTCTTGATAATACAACTTTAACCCAATCTATAAGCCGTTCCTTTCAAGGCTGTAAAACGAAGCAACCTTGCGAAATGGTAGAATCATGGAGTTGTAATGAGAATCAAAAAATTATTGGTGTCCGTTATGCTTGTGATGGGCAATGTGGTTGGGCTTACAAGAAAAGGGCATCTACACCAGGTGACCAATATGCACCAGATTATGATATTTTAAATGATGGTAAATCGGTTACAGTTTATAGACATTTAGATGGTGAAAACCAAACGACAATAACATATTATGTTGATTATAAAAATTACAAAAAGGATTTTCAAACTATAAAAAACAGTACAATTAAATTAAAATATGGAGAACCTTTTGACATATTGTTAAACGCCAATAATTCAGATTGCAACTATTCTATAATAGGAAAGTTAACTACAGGACAGACAATTAACTATAATAATAATACCATTTCGAATAGCCCATATTTAAAACTTTTAGGAGTAGGTAAAACTGGTGATATTTGTAAGGCTTCGTTTAATTTAATTGCCCCTTGATAAAAATGGCTGCACACACACTACTATATTGCTATCTGATAATAAATATATTCTTAACTTTTGTTTATTTTGGGTTATATCTAACAAATAATACCGAGTAGCAGTGTAAAGTAAATAATAAATATTCCTCTTTCATGTCAGCAAGAGAAAAGTGTATCTTTAAAAGTGTAACAATTATTGCATATCAAATATTTGAAAGCCTGATAACAGACCTTGTGTCACTATCAGGCTTTTGTATTTATTGAAAATCATAACTGTAAATCTTACCTAAAAATCATTGATACTTAGTTTACTTTATAATTTTTTTCTCAAAGAAGGCAGATTTCAAATACTTGAAATATTCTACATAAGGTGTTTAAATGAGGAGAAGAAAGTTGTATCAATTGCTAGTGATCTTTAATTAAGACTACATCTACTATTCCTGTTACTTCAAGTTTAGCTATAGACTGGAATTAATAAAAAAAACTATAGAAAAAAGAAGATATTAAAAGCTGCTTGACAAAATATGCTCAAAAAAAATAAAAAAACAAGGAAAAATATTTATCTTCTTACTAAAATTACTACACTTTAAAACTCGTCTAATATAACTTCAAAAGATATGCCAATAAGTCCTAACTCTTTAATACATTTTACCAATACGAAAGAAGCTCTCATTGGAATACTTAGAGACGCATTTAAAATAAAATATTGTTATGAATGTATAAAATCACATACGAAGCCAAAAACACTAAAGTATGCAATTCCAATGGTTAGCTTTTGTAATATACCTCTATCTCAAATAAAAAATCATCTTGAGAGTTATGGTCCTTATGGTATAGGTTTAAATCTCAAATGGGGTCAGCAGAAAGGACTAAACCCAGTCATATATCTTGATGTATACTCTAATATAACGGAAAGTATTTACGAACTACAAAGGTCAACAATCAATAACCGTAAGGGAAGTACAGTATTAACAGAGAACCAAAAACAAATTTTAGATATATTATGTTATGCAAAAAACTTTGAAGCTGATTTAGAAAGAAGAGGACATAAGAAAATAAAAAATTATAGATTTTCTGATGAACGTGAATGGAGATACATTCCTTTACACCCTCATAAGAATAGTACATATTTAATTGGCGGAAATACATATAATGATGATAGACCTCTTTATAACTCGAAAGTTTCAAATCTTATTTTAGATTTCACTCCTGAAGATATAACATACATTATTATTAGAGATGAATCTGAAATAAAAGAAGTTATCCAAGAGTTAAGATATTCAAAAGGAAAGAAATATCCTTTAGATGAAGTTGAAAGATTGATAACACGTATTGTTACAAGCGAACAGATTAAAACAGACTTTTAAATTAATCCGAATTAACCACTTTAATGTCTCCTTCGTTAATTAATTCTTTTAATATTTTTTTTATATACTCTTTAAATTCATCTTTTGGATAATTTGTCATTATAATTAATGGATCTCCCTCACCAGTCAACATAAATCGGCAATTTATTTGAGGATAAGCTTTAGCAATAGCCTGTAAGGTCTCATAGCCAGGGTTAGACTTACCTGCGCGCATATTATAAAAGAGATCAGGACGAGACAATCCTACTTTCTTTGCCAATTCCGCATAACTAATACCTAAAGCTTCTACAATAGCGTCAAAGATTTCTCCTGTGGTTTTCATATTTAATAAAGGTCTATATAAGTATACTTGATTCTTAGTTAACAACTCAATTTGATGTTTCGCGTTTAAAACCAGCTAGCAAACTCACAGTTAAAAAACAAAACCACCAAAACAAAAACAAGGTGCAGCGTCCAGCCACCATCCGCAAGGCTATACAAGCTCGCTTCGCTTGGCCTTGCGGGTGGTGTCCAGCCCCTGCGTGTGGCTGTCGCTTTTTTGTTTTGGCGGTTTTGTCTTTTACTTTATGCGGGTTTGCCAGCTGGCAGGTTTGTATCTTCACACCAAAAACAAATAGGCTAGGATTTTATTTGCGTTGCCACGCAGGAGGCGGATTTTGTTCTTTTCCTTTGTCGGGCTTGCCTCTTAGGGCGGCTCTGCCACCTGGCTCACCAGAGCTCTAGCTGTTCAGGTGGTTGCTCTATCTGCTTTACCGGTTTGTAAGTGATCACCTTTAGTAGCTTTCCGTTTGCTTCCGCTTTCTTGATAGTGCTGGCCGTTCCTTTGCTTTCACCATCCCAGCAGGCTAACACCTTATCAGCTCGCTTTACTATTTCTGCATTCCGCAAGTGAGGAGCTCCTGTACCATACTACCTATAATCAGGCTTTATCTCTGTCACCTTTATTGCTTTGCTTATCGCCCAGGCGGCCGCGAGTCGGTCCACACCTGCAGCTCCACCATGTATCAGCTCTGTAATTGATAGTCTTTCCAGTTCTTCCAGAAGTTGAGCACAGTCTTGTATGCTCCTGCTTCCTGTTATTGCTAGTTTCATAGTGTAAATATAGAATATTTCATCACAAAATACAATAAAAAATGTTATTTTATATCACAAATTATTGTATATTCATTTGATTTTCACATAAAAATATGTTGTATTTATATTATTAAACAATAATACTTAAAAACATGAAATCAAATCAGTCTTCACTTGCCCGCCGTGCCTATAAGGTACAAGGAGCTCACACCTTTATAGGTGTGTTTGGTAGCGGATCATCTGCCTGCTGCCGGGTTGTTACCCTCCTGGACAACTATGTTAGTTATGAAGTTCTCAAAGTTGCAGAATGTTGGGAACGCTTTGCAGTAGATCAGGAGTTAGGCCTGATCTACGAAATAGAAGTACATGAATTTACCAATGCAGAGACCAGGGCAACAAAAAAAATGATGCAGCTTTTTCAGATTCAATACAGCATGAATCTGTCAGAACCTGCCAGAGTAGCAGAAAGAGAGAAAGAAGAAGGTGCCAGAATTATTCCACTTTGGCCACAAGGACAGAAACCTGCAGCATAAAAAACAGAGCCTGGTCATAGACCAGGCATGTTTAACAATAATACTTAAATTTTTTGATGCAAAGATATGAAATCTTATCATTCTTCTAAAAAGTATCCTGGCCTCTTAATTGAATTTATATACAATCCTGTCGATGATGATATAAGTATTGTTGGTATTACAGCTAAATCAGATACTATTGAATTACTGGATTTTTTCGAAGATAAAAATCTGTTTGAAAACATCCGCCTGGAGTGCTGGGAGTTTGGCCGGGATGAATACCGCTTTTCGGATGCGGCTTAATGGTAGCATTCCTTTCTTTTTTCTTTCTCTTTTATTAATTATGAACATCCTACAAGCTATTAAAATAGATGTTACCACTCAATCTGTATATATTGTTGAAATACCCAAAGTAGGTATTTTAAAAGCGTTTTATGAACATATCAACTGTGATACAGTTTCCCATTTTCATTTGGATGAATATCATGGATGTTATGTAGATGATGAAGGTTTATATAGGGATCGTCTTGGTTACTGGTCTTTATCCGGATTTAGACAGTCCATTACCGAAAATAGCATTATTTCAGGTGTAGATCATGCAGGGTATGAAGCTCCGGCCTTGCCTGCCATTTTGGAGTGGCTGCAAAGCATGATTCGGTTTTACAGAGCTGATGAAGTTGTAACGGAGCCGGTGATCAGAATTGTATCTTTCTGAAAGCAAAAGCCCCACTAGTGGGGTTTGCTATTTCTTCCATATATTATTTTCAAAACTGTTAGAAAAGATGAACTTACTCAAACATATTATAAACCCTTTCCAGATTTTTTTAAATAAAAAGTTCTAGCAAGGTTTTATTAAGATTACCTTTTTACTATTTTACCATTAATTAGTAGCATTTATACATATGACTTTATGAAGTATCTATCATTACTCCTTGTTTTAATTTCTCTTTTTGCTTGTTC
>NZ_JASJOU010000007.1:300000-399705 GCF_030068605.1 Xanthocytophaga agilis | reverse complement strand
TGATTTAATTTATGACTCAAATGAGGGAGCACATAGGTCTGGAAATCGGATTCAGAAATATAGACAGGCAACTTGTTCATATTTGTTTTTCACTAAATATACATCATTTTTCAACTAAACAAACCCAATATCTAAACCTGGAATCAACTATATTTATTAGCTTAGAGTAAAACGAAATAATGTTTATGAAAACATACTTGTTCTTCTTGTCTATTGGGGTTTCGTTATCTGCTTTGGGACAAAGCACTCCATCCGGATATGATGCTCAGCAAAATCTGAATATGGCAGGTGGAGTTGGTGGGAGTGGTATGACTGTAGTACGTGGGTTTGATAACAGATATGAGGGATTACGTGGGTCTCCTTATTTGCTGCCACATTGGTGTAATGCTGATGTAACTCTTGCCAATAGCAAGATACAGAATGATGTACCTGTAAAATACGATATATACTCCAATCGACTGGTAATGCGACGTCCGCAAGGTGATTCAGCAATTGTTGTATCTTCCTCTGTGAAAGGGTTTCTGCTGAAAGATGTTCTTACAGGTCAAAATAGACTTTTTGAACGGTTCCCGGATTTAAAGACCGACGATACTATTCTGAAAGAAGAATATCTGGAAGTGTTATATGAAGGAAAAACGGCACTTTTGGTTCGATACGATAAAAAAGTACTGAAAGCTAGCTATCAGGGTGCTTATAGTTCTGGTCGTACCTATGATGAACTGATGGATGATAAAAGTTACTATATCCGCAAAACTGATGGAACAATAAATAAAGTGAAATTAGGCAAGAAAGCTGTATTGGAACAGTTAAATGCCTCAGATGATTTGAAAAAGTTTGTAGAAAAAGAAAAACTGGATTTAAAAGAAACCAAAGATGTGATACGATTGATGGAATTTGCAGATAAGCAATCCTGATACCAAGCGGATAATCTGCCTGGTTAGGGTATATCTTTAATGAAAGCTATTAATCGGGCAGATTCTTTGAAACCCATGTTTGTATGAAAGTCATAGCTTGCCTGATTATCAATATAAATGTCAGATCCAACCTGATGACACCCTTTATCCTTTAACCATTTCTCCCCATGCTGAAATAATGCCTGTGAGATCCTCATTCGTCTAAAGGCTGGTTTTACATATATTCCTTCCACATAACCGGTAGGAGTGGAATCAGAACCTTCTACATAGTCAGTACGAATAGAAAGATGAAGAAACGCCACATTCTCACCCTGATGGCTAAATAGATAAATAACATGATTTTCCGGGGTTTGCAAAAGCTCCAGAAAATCATGTTTGAGTTCTTCATACTCATTGTCTGGCCATAAATCTAAACCCATTTGAGTGAGTTCATCCAGATGTTGTTCTGATGCAGTGATAATAGATTGGGTAGAACGATTCACAGTTGTAAATAGCAAGAATACCAGAGCCTAAATATAGACTTTTTCAGATATTCCTAAAAGACTTGCTAATTAATTCAAGGTAGGTAAGTTGATAGTGTAAAGGAGCTGCCGGATAGAGGCAATATGGGATAGTAAGACCAGAGGAACAACACAGCTAGGCAACCAGACAAATGGAAAGTATAAGACTGCAATATTGGGCTGGTCAAAACCAAATTGTTGAAATGGATAGGGAAAAGATAGGATGGCATGAATAACCACGTTTAGTAAAAGAGCCAGGCACAATATATTCCATACTAACAGTACTGTTCGGTTCAGTTGCTGGCGAACAAATCCAAAATAATATATAAAAGGAGCAGAAAGTCCGGACAATATATCCAGATTCCTTCCTTCAAATGTCATTACCTCAGGAATAACCTTATAGCTGAAAAGCCAGAACAATACTAGTTCTACAGGTATACGAATACTGTGTAAAAGAGTTAGTGTTTTAATGTCTAGTTGGGATAAGAAGTTTTTTCCTGAGGGGGTAATACTAAGTATGAATATAAAAAGTACTGGCGGAGCAAGAAAGAAAATGGAACGGGGAGGAACAGCTTCTATATTAGAATAAAACCCTGTATAACTTACTATCATTTGTAGAATTAACCAAGACAAGATCACAAACAATGTAATTCTGGATTGCCCTGCTGCTTTATAAAAAACAAAAACAGTAAGAAGTGTAATTACCACAAAGACCAGGCTGATGTGCAATGGGAGTGTTTCCATGATGTTAGTGGGATGATTGTTAAGAACAATACAAAGGAAGCACACTATATAGACACTATTCTTGCCAAATGACAAGAAATGTATGAATAGCTTATTTTCGGCTAAATTCTTTTCGAATTCGACTGAGTGAGGTATCTGTTATACCCAGAAAGGAGGCGATGGTTTTTAAGGGAGCATTCTGAAATATTTCAGGATTAGTATGTAACAGTTTGGCGTAACGTTCTTCGGCAGTATCTGTGATCATAGATAACATGCGTATTTTTAAAGCAGAAAACCCCTGAACCAGCATAGAACGACCAAATTCTCTGAATTCAGGAATGGAATGAAACAGTTGGTTTACCTCTTCGTACGTGATACACCACCCGCTACAATCAGTCAATGCCTGAATATTTTCTCTGGATGGAATACGATTGAAGAAAGAGGAAACTTCAAATACAACCTGATTCTGAGCATAAAAGTTGGTGGTTACTTCATTGCCCTCTGTATTATGGGCAAAGGCTCTCATAAATCCTGTATCGAGAAAAAGGTATTCATTCAGAATCTGGCCTTCCTGTAAATGGAAATCATATTTGTTGATGTGTTTTACCCGAAAACAAGAAGCGATTTCTATAGCTGTAGTGGCAGAAACAAGATTGGTGCTTCTGAGAAAGTGAATAAGTTTTTCCTGATTGTTATGATTGGATGAACTGTATAAAGAATGTTTCATTTGGTGGAGATATACTTTTAAATACTCAAATGGCTAACTTTAAGTCAAAATAATGAATCGCATTGATTTTACAGTAAAATGATATTTTGAAATATTCTTAGTTACTTTCCAAACTATAAAATTTTATCAGCTAGAAATTCATATAAAAAAAATATGACTTTAGTCTTGCATTTTAAAAAGACACTTCTTTATCTTTGTGATATACTATTTTAGACACATGAAATCAAATCTGGTAAATACTGCATGGTGGTGGCACATTTCAAATCGGAATGTGAACGGCCCTGCATTGTAATGCCATAAGAAGATATATTCAAAAGGCTTGCTGTTCACATAACAGCAAGCCTTTTTTGTTTTCACACAGGAGTAGTTTAATGGTAAAATGTCTGTCTCCAAAACTGAAGTTCGGGGTTCGAGTCCCTGCTCCTGTGCCAGATCTATCTATAATTCTTTAAACGGTTAGAACCATGTCTTTTCAAGTCCATACACGTTATCGACAACTTCTTGCAGACACAGTCACTCCTGTCAGTATTTACCTTAAATTAAGAGATAAGTTTGTTAATACCATTTTGCTGGAAAGCTCAGATTATCATGGTAATGAAAACTCATTTTCTTATATCTGCTGCCAGCCAGTTGCCAAATTTGAAGTTGCCGGAAACTATATTCTTGAGCAGTTTCCGGATGGTTCAAGTCGTTCTACAGAGATTCAGGAGAGAACCCAGGTATTGACCGCATTGGAAGCCTTCGGCAAAAGCTTTCAGAAATCTGAAAAAGACAAGTTTCCATTTATTCATAATGGGTTGTTTGGGTATATGTCTTACCCATCTGTACAATATTTTGAAGACATTGACCTTAAGGATACCCATTCTATTCCAGATATCATCTATCAGGTTTTTCGGTATGTAATAGCCATTAACCACTTCAAAGATGAGATGTTTGTCTTTGAGCATGAGTACAAGAATACAGAAGGAAAGTTGGTATATAAAGAAGCAGAACCACAAGAGAGTAATCTGAACTACCTGATTTCGTTGATTCAAAACCTGAATTATCCATCTTATCAATTTAAGCTTCAAGGGGCAGAACGCTCCAATCTGACAGACGAAGAGTTTCTGGCTATATTGGAAAAAGGAAGATACCATTGCAAGATTGGTGATGTATTTCAGATTGTACTCTCCAGACGTTTTGAACAGCAGTTTCAGGGAGACGAGTTTAATGTATACCGGGCACTGCGTTCTGTAAATCCCTCTCCGTATCTGTTCTACTTCGACTATGGCAATTTCAAAATATTTGGTTCTTCCCCGGAAACACAAATTTCAATCAAAGGAGATACTGCTGCCATCTATCCGATAGCTGGAACTTTCCGGAGAACAGGCAATGACCAAGCAGATGCAGAACTAGCCCAAAAGCTATATGATGATCCTAAAGAAAATGCAGAACATGTAATGCTGGTAGATCTGGCCCGTAATGATTTGAGTCGCCACAGCCATGATGTCACGGTCGAAACATTCAAAGAAATACAGTATTACTCTCACGTAATTCACCTAGTTTCCAAAGTAACTGGAGAAATAGAGCAACAAACAAATCCCCTGCAATTGGTAGCCGATACCTTCCCTGCCGGAACCCTTTCCGGAGCCCCTAAACACAAAGCTATGCAACTCATAGATCGGTACGAACCTACAAGCCGGAGTTTTTATGGTGGCTGTATTGGTTTTATGGACTTCAATGGAGATTTTAATCATGCCATTATGATCCGATCTTTCCTAAGCAAAGACAATACACTATATTATCAGGCTGGAGCTGGTGTTGTATTTAAGTCTCAGATAGAGAGTGAATTGCAAGAGGTAAATAACAAGATTGCAGCTTTGCGGCGGGCAGTGCAGCTAGCTGGCGTAAACCTTAATTATGACCACGATTAAGGTATAAACCGGATAATCTGAAAATTCATTCTTAACATACATATCCATGAAAGTAGAACTCGCCACACTGGAAGATGCCGAAGAAATTCTGTATCTGCAAAAGCAGGCCTATCTATCAGAAGCCTTGCTTTACAACGATTTATCCATTCACCCAATAGTACAGAGTATTCGTTCTATTCGGGAAGAGTTTAAAAAAAGCTGGGTATGGAAAATACAGGATGGAAAAGCAATTGTAGGTTCGGTTCGTGCATTTGTAGATCAGGATACCTGTCATGTTCGAAAACTGATTGTCAAACCAAGTCATCAGAATAGAGGGTTGGGGACATTATTGATGAACACAATAGATGAATCAATAACTCAGGTAAATCGATTTGAATTATTTACCGGACATAAAAGTTTGAAAAATATTACTTTATATCAGAAGCTGGGCTACGAGCCTTTTCGGCAAAAGCCTTTACATGAGGGACTTACTCTGGTATATATGGAAAAGAAAACAGATAGTACAAGAGCTTTATCAGAAGAAAGCTCTTGTTAAGCAGTTGCTTTGACAATATGTTCTTTAAACCATTTTTGAAGCCGCTCCAATGTATACTTACCGGAAGCAACTTCCAGAGTGAAATCAATCAAAACCTGATCAGGCAGATCCGGATTGATTTTGTAACCATTAACCAGCAAAAAAATCATGGCTGATTGCAGACCAGTACGTTTATTTCCATCTGAGAAAATATGATTGGAAACAATACTGAACATATATACACCTGCTTTCTGATAAATTTCCGGATAGATAGGTTCGCCAAATATTTCAGAACAGACAACTTCCAGTAAATAATCGAGGCGCTCCTCATTGAGGAAATTGCAGGGTAGCGCAAAATTACCGCCAAACCGATCTGTTTGGTGTTTATTGACAGCAATGATTTGTTTTTTAGATAAGTGCAGCATATTAGGCTAAGACTTTCCAGACCTCTTGGTATTGGTCTGAGGTAGATTGAAGAAGTTGTTCAAAGATAGACCCTGCAATGGAGTCTATATCAGATGACTGATTCTTTAATTGTTGAATATGAACCAGTAACTCATCCAGACAATGATCAGGTACTTCCTGAATTTCTTTTACGAGAAGTTTTCTTTTTTCTGATGAAGGCATAGTGCAAAGAAATACGCGATATATTTTACAATAAAAAAATAAGAATTCATATTTTAAAACTCTTGCCATGAGAATTTTAGTGATAGACAATTACGATAGTTTTGTGTATAATCTGGTACACTATCTGCGTGAAATGGGGCATGAACCTGTGGTGTACCGCAATGATAAAATTACCTTGGAGGAAGTAGATGCATTTGACAAGATTTTACTTTCTCCAGGACCCGGTATTCCATCAGAAGCTGGTATTATGCCTGAACTTATTAAAAAATACGCGCCAACTAAAAGCATTTTGGGTGTTTGTCTGGGACATCAGGCAATTGGAGAGGCATTTGGTGGTACACTGGAGAATATGACAGATGTGTTGCATGGCATTGCTACCCCTGCTTTTGTTCAAAAATCAGATGAACTTTTATTTGAAGGTATTCCTGCTCAATTCAACACCGGGCGTTACCATTCCTGGACAGTTGTTTCAAAGAATTTTCCTGAGAGCCTTGAAATTACGGCTGTTGATAATGAAGGTCGTATTATGGCACTGGCACATAAAACCTATGATGTTAGAGGAGTCCAGTTTCATCCGGAAAGCATCCTGACCGAACATGGGAAAAAGATGCTGGAAAACTGGTTGAGCAACTAGAGCCATCTGTTTGTCGATAGAACTATGTCACAGATTAAGATTTTTGGGATAAAAGAACAGCTGCAACCTGTTCGTAATAGATTATCTGATACTATACATCAGTGTATAGTAGATGTTCTTCATCTGCCTATAGGTAAGAGGGCTCATCGGTTCTTGTATCTGGAAAAGGAAGATTTTTTCTTTCCTGAGGATCGAACGGAACAGTATACAATTATCGAAATTACTATGATTGCCGGGAGAAAAACAGAAACAAAGAAGAGATTGATTCAGGAGTTATTCTATCGGATTGAAGCAGAGGTAGGAATTCGGAAGATGGATCTGGAAATTTGTATTTATGAATCTCCTGCTTGTAACTGGGGATTCAGAGGTATGAATGGCGATGAAATCCAACTGGATTATACAATTGGAGTCTAGATAGAAAACTATTTGGGATTAATTGATTGTCAAATGTTTACAATTCTCTAAGAAGTAGTACTATATCTGTAATCATCGTAAAGATATTTTGTACTAACTCTTTTATAAAATTATGGCGGCACTTGTCACCTTTGGAATTTGCTTAGCAATTGTTATTGCATTACTGATTATTCTTTCGCTTATAATGGGGCCGGGATTCTTTATGGTAATACTTATTCTACCTGTAATAGTAAGCGAAGGTATTACTGGAGAAACAGGGACCTTCAATCCCAATGGTAGCGGAAAAAAGTCTCCTCTTTTTAACCTGTTGATGGCCTTTTTTACAATAACTCAGGTGTTGCTGGTTGCAGGATTTTTATTTGGACTTTATGTATTGATTGCAGGACTTCCTATGGTAAGTAAAGAAGTCGTTACCAGCAGCAGAGAAGTATTATCACCCCTTCAAATTTATCGCCTGCAAACGGTGAATCTGTTGCTTTGGTTGTTGACTGGCACATTCATCTGCATGTGGATATTTAACATTATACGGTTTGGTGAGCATATAAAAAAAATGACACCATCTTCAATATTTTGGGCTTATATTCTGCCATTGCTAACTTATCCGTTTGCTTTTCTATTTCTGGTGACTACTCATAAATATCTTGCAGAATATCCTAATGGAGACCAGCACATTGGATTTTTTTCAAAAGCAGCTGGAGTAATATACATCATTTACCTGTTTTCTTCCCAGATACATGCATTAATTACCTATGTTACCATTTTACGAAGACATAATGCGCAATTGGGTTTTCAATACTGGTTTAGCCTAGGGGCAAGTTTGTTCTATAAAGTAGTTTTCATCTATTTCGTTGTCCGTATCCTAATGTCTTTATATTGTATTTGTTTTTATTATTTTACTATATGAAAGAGATCTTAAATCATTTATTAGCCTATAAAACTTTATCCAAGAAAGAAGCCCGGCAGGTATTGGTAGATATTGCTCAGGGAAAATACACCTCTGTACAGATTGCAGCCTTTATGACTGTATATATGATGCGTAGTATTACTGTGGAAGAACTGGAAGGATTTCGGGATGCCATGCTTGAATTATGTATAGCATTGGATGTCACAGATTTTGATCCGATGGATGTTTGTGGTACAGGAGGAGATGGCAAGGACACCTTTAACATTTCCACACTTTCTGCATTTGTGATCGCAGGAGCCGGACAAGCTGTTGTAAAACATGGTAATTATGGTGTATCTTCTATTTGTGGGAGTTCAACTGTGATGGAATATCTGGGATATAAATTCACAAATGATAAAGGACTGATCAACAAAAGTCTGGAAGAAGCAAACATTTGTTTTTTGCATGCCCCGCTGTTCCATCCGGCTATGAAAAATGTAGCTCCTGTTCGTAAGGAACTGGGTGTTAAAACCTTTTTTAATATGTTGGGACCCATGGTTAATCCTGCATTCCCTAAAAAACAGATGGTGGGAGTCTATAGTCTTGAGATTGCTCGTCTGTATGCGTATTTGTATCAACGTACGGATAAGAGCTTTTCTATTGTACATGCCCTTGATGGCTATGATGAAATATCCCTGACAGGTGATTTTAAGATTATTGGTAATCAAGCCGAAAAAGTTTTCTCTCCCAAAGACCTGAACCTTCAGATGGTACAGGCTGATGAAATTTTAGGTGGAAGTTCTGTAGAGGCTTCTGCTAAGATTTTTATGGATGTACTTATCAATGAAGCTACTCCTGCACAGAAACAGGCAGTGCTAGCAAATGCTGCATTTGGGCTTCAGACTGCCAAGCCTGAGTTAACGGTACTGGAGGCCGTAGAGATGGCACGTGAGAGTCTGGAAAGTGGCAAAGCCTTACAGAGTTTTCAAAAATTGGTTGCCTGAAAATAGAATAACTAATAGTGGCTGATGAATAAGTAAATTGTTGGTAATCAATGATTCACAATATAGTAAATAGATAAGGGACAATACCTGAAAACTATTCAGCGTATTATAGTTACGGATTAAAAGGTGATTTCTTTCTGAATTCTAATTGTTTTTAGTTAATTTACCTTATTGAATCCTGTTTACAGAAATAGCAAAGACAAATTTTCCTCTTTTAAGAAAATTTGTCTTTGTAAGAATTAGATAGAGACTGTTGTAAAACAGTCTCTTTTGAATTGCTGTCTATTGCTGTAAAATCTATAATTTGCTGCACGTTAATTTGTTGATTTTCTGATATGTATAAAATTCGTCTAGAATTGGATAAAAGAACATACGATTTACAATCGTGTTATTACTCCTGTTACAACTCTCCACCCTCTGTGTCAGATTCTGAAGATGACTATTATGCCGGCTCACCCCATAGTATGACCTGGAATGTGAAACCTTCGAAAGTAGACCAAGAATTAATAGACTGGTGTACACTGACCCGGCAGGAAACCAAAAGTGGAAAAATTACAATTTCAGAAGCAGAAAGTAATGCTCCACTTAAGATCATCACTTTTCAGCAGGCGTTTTGTTCTGGATTTAGTGAATCCATCGATTCAAACTATGACTATAATCAAAGTCCTGTTACCATCACAGTAACAGTACAAACTATAAATGTTAGATTGCTTAATGCAGGAAGGGGCATTACCTATCCAAACTGAGCGTATCTGAGATAGATTTGATGTGTTTATTTGGTTTGTATTATTTATAACATGAGCGATTTAGAGTTTAATTCAGATTCCATTCATCCTGAGTATCACGCTGTAGAGCGTACTATCAAAGAGATTGAAAAACAGTTGAAAATAGTTGAAATCAAAAAATTATACATTCAGAGAGACTATTTAGACCAACTGAATAAATACAATAAACTTCTTTTAAAGTTAAGGGAACTTCAACTCGGCAAAGGAACAACCATGACCGCAGAAGCTGCTCGTAAACACCGCATTAAAGTATTGGAGCAAAAACTTATTGCCATGGGAGTACCTTCAGAACCAGATATGTCAGAACTGGAGGCCGAACGATTGATGTTAGATGCCAGATTGCAGGCACATATGAAAATCAATGCTTCGTTGCTGGCTTCTGACGCTGTTCGGCGCGACCGTTGGAATTAATTGTGCCTGAAATAAAGGCTTACTAAATACTAATTTCCCTGTAACCTGGATTCTGAAATGTAAGATTATGAATATTCTAGATGAAATTATTGCCCACAAAAAAGGTGAAGTCGCAGAACGCAAATCTCTGACTGCTGTCTCTGTACTGGAAAAGAGTGATTTGTTTGGGCGCAAAACAGTATCGTTGAGAGAGTCACTGTTGAATCCGGAGAAGAGTGGAATCATTGCTGAACACAAACGTAAATCACCTTCCAAGGGAATTATTAATCAACAAGTTTCAGTAGAACAAGTAACTACTGGTTACACACAAGGTGGTGCTTCTGCATTGTCAGTGCTTACTGATCAGAAATATTTTGATGGAACAGATGAGCATCTTTTGCGTGCACGTAAAGCTAATCCAGATACACCTATTTTGCGGAAGGATTTTGTGATTGATGAATATCAGTTAATTGAAGCAAAAAGCTTGGGTGCAGATATTATTTTACTTATTGCTGCTAACCTTACGCCTAATCAATGTAAACAATTGGCAAAAGCTGCTAAAGCATTAACATTGGAAGTATTACTGGAAGTGCATAATCTGGAAGAGTTAGAGTCTTCTGTGAATGAATATATAGATGTGATTGGTGTAAATAACCGTGATCTTAAGCGGATGAAAACAGACATCAATATCTCCAAAGAACTTTCAGAGCGTATTCCGGGAGAATTTCTCAAGATTTCAGAAAGTGGTATTCATCTTCCGGAAGTTTTACAGGATCTGAGACATAATTATGGATACAATGGTTTTTTGATAGGAGAATATTTTATGCAACATTCTGATCCGGGAGTTGCGTTTTCTAACTTTGTTGCTGATATAAAGCAAATGGCTTAGTATCAGGTGTTTGTGTGTTGAGTTGGAAAAATTATATCCCTCATTTCAAGTTGTTGGGTACTATTGGATTTCTTTAAGAAAAATCTTACTTTCGTACAAAATTCAGAAACCGTAACGGTTTTTTCTCCCAACAAAATACACTTGGTATGCTTAAAATCAAAGTCTGTGGAATGAGGGACTCTGCTAATATTCAGTCTGTCTTAGCTTTAGAGCCTGATTTTATGGGATTTATCTTCTTTGAAAAATCTCCACGTAATGTAGGGGAGGAGTTAGATGCAGAACTTTTGAAGTCTTTTCCCAGAACGACCAAAAAAGTGGGTGTATTTGTAAATGCTCATCCGGACTTGATCCTGAAAAACGTAAAGAAATACAATCTGGATATTGTTCAACTGCATGGTGATGAGCTTCCAGATGTAGGCAAGAATATACGAAACAGGGGGATAACCGTTATTAAAGCCTTCAACCTTGATGAAAATTTTAATTTTGCACGGTTGAACAATTATAAACCCCACTGTGACTATTTTCTGTTTGATGCGAAGGGAGCTGCGCAAGGTGGCAACGGGATTACATTTGACTGGAATCTGTTGCAGCGATATGATAATGAAAAGCCATTTTTCTTGAGTGGAGGATTAAACATAGAGAGTCTGGATGCTATTGTTGCCCTAAAGAATAAAGGATTAAATTTATATGGAGTAGATATCAATAGTCAATTTGAAGTTAGTCCAGGCATAAAGAATGTAGAGAAAGTAAAAGAGTTTATTGACAAGTTGCATGTAGCGTTTAAAGAAACGCTGGCATAAATAGAGAAATAGATTAGAGAAGAGATGCAAAGGCATCAGAATAATTATTCATCAAATGGATAACTGGAGGTTGCTGTTGCGTCAGTATGGGTAGATTGGTATTAGGAAAAGAGTCTGTTAGTAAGTGGATAGTGGTATATCTCTCATCTATCGAATAGCGTTTAGACATTTTTACATATATATATTGCCTTCCTCTTGCAACAGTTTACTGTTGCCATTCTACTAAGACTCTACATTGCTACGACTGATGTGATACACATAAGATGTTTTGATTCAAGTTGGACCTAACAATTTTACAATAATGGAATTAATCGAGAAAAGTGCTTTTGCTGTAAATGAGCAAGGATATTATGGCAGTTTTGGAGGGGCATATATTCCCGAGATGCTTTACCCGAATGCAGAGGAGTTAAAAGAGAACTACCTGAAGATTATTTATGATCCAAAATTTCAAGAGGAGTTTCATACATTGTTGCGTGATTATGTTGGCCGGCCAACACCTTTATATTTAGCTAGTCGTCTGTCAGAAAAATACAATGCGCAGATTTATCTTAAACGTGAAGACCTGTGTCATACAGGAGCGCATAAAGTCAATAATACAATAGGGCAGATACTGGTAGCTAAACGTTTGGGTAAAAAACGAATTGTGGCTGAGACAGGGGCAGGGCAACACGGAGTAGCCACAGCTACTGTATGCGCATTGATGGGAATGGAATGTATTGTCTACATGGGTGAGATAGATATCCAACGGCAAGCGCCTAATGTGGCTCGTATGAAAATGCTGGGGGCAGAGGTGAGGGCAGCTACCTGTGGTAGCAAGACACTAAAAGATGCTACCAATGAGGCTATGAGACATTGGATTAATAATCCTGTTGATACCCATTATATTATTGGCAGTGTAGTTGGATTCCATCCGTTTCCGGATATGGTAGCCCGTTTTCAGTCTGTTATATCTGAAGAGATTAAAAAACAATTACTGGAAAAAATAGGAAGAGAAAATCCGGATTATGTGATTGCTTGTGTAGGAGGTGGAAGCAATGCTGCTGGTGCATTCTATCATTATCTGGATGAAAGCGATGTGAAATTGGTTGCTGCCGAAGCTGCCGGACAGGGTGTAAACTCTGGACATTCTGCTGCCACAACGTTTTTAGGTAAGCCAGGCATCTTACATGGTAGCCGTACGATTCTGATGCAGACTGAGGATGGACAGGTTACAGAACCATATTCTATCTCCGCAGGTCTGGATTATCCCGGTATTGGGCCTATTCATGCACACTTGTTTGAAACAAACCGTGCAATTTTTGCTGCTATTACTGACCAAGAAGCATTACAGGCTGGTTTGGAGTTAAGTAGAATGGAAGGAATTATTCCTGCCTTGGAGTCTTCGCATGCTTTGGCTTACCTGAAATATATGAAGAACACAGGGAATGAAGTGATTGTGGTTAACCTTTCAGGCCGTGGAGATAAAGATTTGGCAACGTATAGCAGAGAATTAGGGCTGTAAGATGCTTTCTTGAGAAAGTGAAACAAAAAATCCATTACGTACAAGTAATGGATTTTTTGTTTTTATATAGTTGATTTTCTGATATTTGTAATTTTTTATATGTAAATATATTTGTGTAGAAATACGAAAGGTAACTATTATAATGATAATGTAGTGGGTGATATATTTAGTTTTATTTTATTTTTGTTACTTAATTTAAGTATTTTTAGATATTTACTGTTTTCGTGTTTGTGGTTTTCAATATGTATAATTTTTTATTTTTACTGAATAATATTCTGTATTTTATATAGTATACATTATTAAAATTTCGTTATATGGTGTATTTGTAAAATTTTATTCAGATTCGGGTTTGTTTTGTAGTTTTTGTTTTGGTAAGTTCAGTATACCTTAACCTTAACCTTAACTTCCAAACAAACTTATGAAGAAACTTCTACTAGTAAAGTCACTTGTAGTGACCTTTAGCTGTGCTATAGTGTCAATGCAGGTAGCTGCTCAAAGTCGCCTTATAACAGGTAAAGTGACTGCGTCAGACGATGGATCATCATTACCTGGAGTAAGTGTTGTTGTAAAAGGTACTACTACCGGTACTACCACTGATGCTACTGGTAAATATTCTATCAGTGCGGAACCTTCTGCTACATTAGTATTTAGCTTTATTGGGTTTGCCATTCAGGAAGCTCCTGTTGGAAATCGGACCTCAGTAGACATAAAACTTTTACCTGACACCAAACAATTAGGTGAGATTGTTGTAACAGCCCTTGGATTAAAAGAAGACAAAGACAAATTTGCTTCTTCTGTTAGTACAGTAAAAGGTCCTGCTATTGCCAAGTCTGGTGAAACAAGCTTATTGACTGGCTTAAGCGGCAAAGCCTCAGGGGTATTGATCACCCGAAACGGAGGTGATCCGGGGGCAGGCGCTTATATTCAGATACGAGGGCAAAATACAATCAATGGTAGTGCTCAACCTTTGTTCATTGTAGATGGTATCCCTGTCAGCAATTCTTTTGATAACACTGCTGCCGCTGGCAATGCTATAGTACAACAATCACGTATCAGCGACATCAATCCGGAAGACATTGAATCTGTTGAAGTATTAAAGGGGGCCTCTGCTGCTGCCTTATGGGGGACCAGAGCTGCCAATGGAGTAGTCATTATTACAACTAAAAAGGGAAAAGATACAGGAGGCAGAGTAAATATATCCCTGAAGTCTACAGTTTCAATTGACGAAGTGAATAAGATCCACAAACTTCAACGAACTTATGGACAAGGCAACAATGGATTTTATAATCAGGGTGATCGGACTTCATGGGGGGATAAAATTGCCGATCGTACAGGTGGTGAAGATACCTATATTACAGATCCAGCAGCTGCAGGATATGGTGGCTATGTGACCTTTGCAGATGGCACAAAACGATATGCTATTGCTTCAGGAAATACTAGCAATCCACATGGAGGAAAGAATTCAACACAAACCTATGATCATACAAAAGACCCTTTCAGAACAGGATATTTCTTTGATAATACACTAAGTATTACAGGAGGAAATGCCAAAACGAATTATTCTGTTAGTTATGGCAACCTGAATCAGCAGGGTGTAGTGAAAAGCTTTAGTGATTATAAGCGTAATACTGCCAGAGTAAATGTTTCCAGTCAATTTACTGATTGGTTACGAGCATCTTCCAGTGTGGGATATACAAATAGTAAATCTACCCGTATTCAACAAGGTGATAACCTGGATGGAATTTTGCTGGGTGGGCTGCGAACATCTCCTGATTTTGATAACTCTGAATACGTGGGTACTTATACTGATGCCTCTGGAACAACCTATCCGAATCGGCATGTTTCCTATCGAAATCCTTTGGGGGCGTCTACTAACCCTCGTTACTCCAACCCTTTATGGAATATTAACAATAATAAAAATACTACCAATGTAGACCGTATCATGGGTAGTGTTGAAATAGGTATAGATCCTGTAAACTGGCTGAACATCACAGGAAGGGCAGGAGTTGATAATTTTGTTGATGATCGGATAGAACGATTCCCAATCTATTCTGCTTCATTTAACTCGGGTTTCCTTTCCAAGTATATTATTACCGAAAAACAGTTTAACACAGATTTATTTGCCCGAGCTACAAAAAAGCTTGGTACAGGTTTCGATGCTACCTTATTGGTAGGAGTAAACTATAATAGTCGGTTGAGAAGCTGGTTGTATAGTCAGATTACCGATTTTATTGTACCCAGTGCTCCTGATATTCTGACAAACGCCCAAAATACAAATCTGCAAGCTTCCAATTATACTTCACTAATGCGTACCTATGCCTATTATGCACAGGCAGAGTTACAAGGATACGATCAATTCTTTTTAACACTGACAGGACGTAGTGAAAGTGCCTCAACCTTTGGTGCTAAAGCAAACAGTAGTTTCTTTTTCCCATCTGCGGCTTTAGCCTGGCAGTTTACGAAAATAGCTGCATTACACGAAAATCCAGTACTGAGTTTTGGTAAACTTCGTGTAAACTGGGGACAGGTAGGTATTCAACCTCAACCTTATAAAAACTTTACTACTTTCTCTCCTGCTTCATATAGTGATTCATATGCCAGTAGTCTACAATCTAAAAGTTCATTGTATGGTGGTGGATTTACAAGAGATAATACAGCCGGAAATGAGTTTTTAAAACCTGAACGTAAGACCGAGACTGAAATAGGAACTGACCTCCGCTTCTTTAATGATCGCATCAACTTGTCAGTAACTTATTATTCCAATCATACCAAAGATGTTATTCTGGATATAGATACTCCATCAGAAACCGGATTTACAAATACTTCGAAAAATGCAGCTACTCTTTCCAATAAAGGTATTGAAATCGAGCTCGGGGGTGACATCATTCATAAGGGAGATTTTAGCTGGTCTATAGCTGCCAATTATTCTCAAAACCGGAATAAGATAGTTTCTCTTGCTGGATTGACTGTGTATTCTTTGCCTGGTAGCTATGGGGGGTCTTCTTTAATTCCAGGGCAACCCTTTGGCGTGTTTTACGGAACAGACTTTCTTCATGATGACAAAGGTAAATACATTCTGGATGCCAACGGGTTTGTGCAAGGTGGTACTGAGAGTGAAGTTATCGGAAACCCTAATCCGAAATGGAGAGGAGGTTTAACCAATACATTTACCTATAAGGGACTTTCTTTAGCGGTATTGTTTGATGCTGTGCATGGTAATCAGTTTTACAATGGTACTCGTGGGGCATTGTATACCTTTGGTACTCATGCTGATAATGGACATGAAGTAGTGTCTGATGTGGATCTGAAAACAGTGGATGGAAAAATCATAACCGCTGGAACACCTTTCAGAGGGGCTATTAAAGACTTTGGTGGAGGTCCGGTAGCTTTAACACAAGCCTGGTTTCAGGATAGAGGGACATCCTTTACTTCGGCTTCTGCCAAACAATTTATAGAGGATGCCTCTGTTGTTAGATTACGAGAGGTATCACTGAATTATAGTTTGCATAGCGAAGGATTTCGCAAAGCTACCAAGCTATCTTCTATTGATTTTAGTCTGACAGGTCGTAATCTGCTTCTCTGGACACCGTTTACAGGGGTTGATCCTGAAATTAATATTACAGGTGCGGGTATCGTTCGTGGTGAAGACTGGTTCAGTAATCCCAATACCCGTTCATTCTTATTCTCTGTAAAAATCAACTACTAAAAGATGCTTATGAAAAAGATATATACTTCTAAATTATTCCTTTCTGTCTCTCTGCTTATCGGACTTTCATCTTGTAAAGATTTATTTAATGACCCTCGTATCAAGAGCAATCCCAATGCTGTTTCTGACGTGGAGGTGCAAACGCTACTTTCTGGTACATTGGTAGGGATAAGTGAACTTCATGAAGATACAGATGTACGAATTTCCTACATGTGGGCTGGACAGTTAACAGGATTGAGTCGACAGCACCTGGGATTGGCTCAGTATCAGGTATCTTCTGGCACATTTGACTGGGGAAACCTATATCCGATAGCTGCGCAGGCACGCCTTATACAAACTAAAGCGGATGCATTAGGTGATAAATGGACAAAAGGAGTTGGACAGGTAGCAGAAGCACTGCTCATTGCAAAGGCAACGGCTTTTTGGGGAGATGTGCCTTACTCTGAGGCTTTTGATCTTGTTGCCTATCCCACACCTGTCTTTGATTCTCAGGAAGAGGTATACACAGAACTGCTTGCTACACTAGATAAAGCTATTGAAAATTTGTCGGCTTCCAGTGGACTAGACTTTGCCGGACAGGATTTTATCTATGGTGGAGATCCTGGACTTTGGAAAAAAGCAGCTTATTCTCTGAAGGCTCGCTTGCATCTTCATTTAGGCGATTATGCCAAAGCTGTAGAAAATGCTAATCTGGGGATTTCCAGTGTGGGAGAAGATGCGTTGATCCCGCATGGAGAAAGCCAGGGTATAGATCAGAATCTGAATTATGATTTCTTTGTCAATAACCGTCCTGGAGATACAGGATTTGATCCGCCTGCATTTTTACCTGGATTCTTAAAAGCACATGCCAATGCAAAAACAAATGAGACTGCTCTATATAATCATTTTTTTAAGGTTGGTATTACAGGCACAGGTGCGTTGGACCCCAATACGGAAGATGGATTTTTTAAGGTTGATTCCAGGCAGCCAATTTTAAGTTATTTCGAAACACAGCTGATTCTGGCAGAAGCATTGGCTCGTCAGAATCAACTATCAGATGCAGTAACTGCTCTGAATAATGTTCGGGAGGTACTGGCTACTGGATATATTAACGGAAATAGTATTCCTGGGACCTATGTCACAATGGGTTTGAAATATGAGAATTATGTCTTATCGGATTTTGCTCCGGGAGGCCTGGCCAATCCTGTCTCTAGTGGACGGGATCAGCAGAGTGGTTTATTATATGAGATCATCGCTCAGAAATACATTGTTATGCTGGCCCAGTATGAAGTATACAATGATGTTAGACGACTGGCTAAAGCTACTCCTGTTGTGCAATTAAATATTCAGCCTATTGTGACAACGCCAACAGGTAGTTTGCCACAGCGATACATTTATCCTCAGACTGAAATCAATACAAACCCCAATGTACCCAAAGCGGGTAATGGGGTGGCTGACCAATATCAGACGCTGCCTATTTTTCAATAAAGACACAAGGGAAAATGCAAGTGAGTTTAAGTTTCTTTATTAATTTATCTCATAGGTGTTTGGAACAAGACATATTCACTGAGTATGTCTTGTTTTATTTTGATGAATAGAAAACCGTTTTACTGTTTGAGTATTTTACTATCCGGAAGATTTTTCTTTTCTTGCCTTCCATGACAGAAAGACGACTGACACTATTTCCTTCAGATCCCTGGTTTGTAACTGAGGATAACGATTTATTTAAGGAACGACTGATTAGAATCGGTTTCTGGGAGCCTAGTGAAAATAGTAGTTCAGGTTTTATTCTTGGGCGATTGTTCCGTGAGCTATTGGAAGGGACTTTTGAAGGAATTGAATACTATCATATTCCGGCCTGGCTGGAAATTTATGAACAGCCTAAGTTGCAGATTGGAAGTGATTTTCAGAATCTCACAACTGTAAAGTCTCCTTATGGAAAAGAGATAGGAGATCTGGATATGGCAAGAGAATTGATTTTGGATTTACGGGAAAATCCTGATGCGATCTGGCAAGAGCCTCGCTTTCGGCAGAATATTCCTATCTATGAACTCGATTTTGAAAATTATGTTGCATTTGGTAGACAATTTTTGCAGTTAGGCATCTATTTAAAGCCTACAGAATCGTTTTTGAATTTGTTAAAAGAGTCACTGGAAATGGAATATCGCTATGCTAATTATTGGGAGTAAGTTACCGATGCCAGATTGCCTTTTTTCCATCCGAACCTGTAAAAACCATCGTATTGCCCTCAATGTAGTATGATCCTGACAACTGTTGGTCTTCCGGAAGATTCTGTCCGTTTATGGAAGTAATGTATATCTTGCCTTCCTTACTATACCACGTCCCTCTTTCTGTAGGTGCTGACCATTCATTGCTCACTTTTGCGGCTTCTCTGCTTACACTTTTTCCCAAACTTGCACCTCTTTCAAATGTACCATTTTCATGAAGGACCCATTTGACGCGGGTAACCTTGTCTATAAATGTTTTACCAGAGCCACTACTAGCATTGATAGTATAAATCCAGACACCAACAAGTTGAGGGTCCAAATCCCGTGTTGGAAAATAAAAGGAAAGCAAGAGGCTAACCATCAAGAAGAGTTTCATAGGATGTAGGTTCTATAGGCTATTGGTATTCTTATAATCAAGCAGGTAAACATGATAGATATGCTTGGTTATGAAGTCTATAAGGAATCTTAAAGGTATTGAAAAAATGATAAAGATAATACGTATCTACTCTAGCGACAGGTAAAAAACAAAGCTCTATGCTAAATAGGTTTTATCCAGCATAGAGCTTTATTTACAAAATAGATTTGTATGATTATCAGATTAGTTATCTGAAACAGAAATAGCCTGGGCTGCTTCCCATTCCTGAAAACGTTTGATCTCTTCAGTGCATGACGACAAAACCCATAGGACGATTGCAATGTCATCTGAAAATCCCAAAACAGGCAATAAGTCGGGAATGAAATCAAGCGGAGAAACAAAATAGACCAGCGCTGCCACAATTTTTACCAATGTAGTCCAGGGAATAACTTTGTAGTCTCCTTTTACATAAGCCCGGATCATCCGGCTTAGTGTTTGCAGATTAGACACAAACGTATTATCTGTCAAACTGCCACTTTTTACAGAAACGTTTTTCAACAAATCCCATAATCCAGCACTATTACGCAATAAACGGCTGGCCCGACGCTGAGAACGTTTAAAGAATACAGATTGTAAGATGCGATAAATCAGTGAATCGGATGAGGATGTTTGCATAATTCAGGATCTGGTTGTAATACGTTATTAATGATAAATAATACAAAATGTAACCTGTTTATCTCATGTAATTGGCTATTAGGTGTACTATTTTAATTTAGTAGGTGTTACTGTCTGGTATCTATACAGTAGAACAGGTAGAAATTATGACAAATTTCGTTCCATTAAAATTATCCATTTATTTTGAATTTAAGTTATATGTATAACTTATCTAGTAAATTACATTAAAATTTCAGACCACATCTATTTTTAATGACATGAAATATTTTTCAGTGATTGTATGGGTATTGCTGACAGCAAGTATCTCTCATGCTCAGGTACGGGTTGCTCATATTTTTGGAGACCATATGGTTCTTCAACGGAATAAGGAGATTCCCGTTTGGGGATGGGCATCTTCCAAAGAGAAGGTTACCGTTAAGCTTGGGGGACAAACAAAAACAATACAGGCTGGATCTGATGGAAAATGGATGGTAAAGTTTGCTGCTATGCAAGCAGGGGGGCCTTTTCAATTGTTAATCAGTGCTAAGTCAGGTAAAATAACACTAAACGATGTTTTAATAGGTGAGGTTTGGATTTGTTCTGGACAATCTAATATGGAATGGCCAGTAAACAGATCTGACAACGCAGATAATGAAAAGCAATCTGCTACATTTCCACAAATACGGCATTTTAAAGTTGCTAATAGTCTTAGTTTAAACCCTGAAGCAGATTTGAAAGAGGGGGAATGGAAAGTTTGCTCTCCTGAAACAGTGGGAGATTTTACTGCTGTTGGATACTTCTTTGCAAGAAGTCTCTATCAGAAACTAAATGTACCTGTTGGATTAATTAATACGTCTTGGGGAGGCTCACAAGTGGAAGGGTGGATTAGTAAGGATGCAATGCTGTTGTCTGATGTGTTGAAAGACTATGCGACAACAATGCCACAAAGCTGGGAAGGTGCAAATACTTCTCTGGACAAACAACTTAAAAGAAATGCTTTTGGTAAGGAAGATGTGGTTTTGACCAGTGAAGATGAAAGAAAATATACTCAGCCAGATTATGATTTCTCAAGATGGAGAGATGGATCTGCACCAGGATCTTGGGATTGGCAGGGATTCTGGGCTTATAGAGGTAATGGGTATGCAGAAAAGACAATTACCATTCCTGCTTCTATCGCAGATCAGACTTCTACATTAGGCTTTGGTCAGAATGATAGTCCTGGACAAGTATACCTCAATGGTAAATTGATCTGGGAAGGGGCATTAAAAGGAAGACGGAAAATCGAGGTCCCTGCTCATACCTGGACAGCAGGAAAAAATACATTGTTGTTAAAGTTTGGTGTTACAAAAGAACCCAGTTGGTTCGGAATGGGCTTACATGGTGCCCCCGAAGATTTTTATGTACAAACTGAGACCGAACGTATCAACTTGAACGGTTCCTGGAAAAATATGCCAGCTATTGCTGATAAATATGAGTTTGCTCATTTGCAGAATAACATGGGGACAATTATATATAATGCTATGGTCCATCCGCTGATCCCCTACGCATTTGAGGGTGTAATCTGGTACCAGGGAGAGGCAAATGCCGGACGGGCCTATCAATACCGGAAAACATTTCCACTACTGATTAACGACTGGAGACAACGGTGGGGTAATACGTTTCCTTTCTTATTTGTGCAGTTATCAAGTTATGGCAGTACGCAAAGCAGTAACCAGGGGAGTAACTGGGCTGAACTCCGCGAAGCACAAACAATGACTCTACAACTTCCACAAACAGGGATGGTAGTAACTACTGATATTGGAAATCCTGCAGACATCCATCCCACTAATAAGCAGGATGTAGGAAAGCGGTTAGCTGCCAGCGCTTTGAAAATAGCCTATCAGAAAGATATAACATATAGTGGCCCTATGTATACCTCTGTAAAATATGAAAAAGGTAAAGCTATCCTATCATTTCAGTTTGCGGATAAGGGCTTGGTAGCAAAAGATAAATATGGGTATCTGAAAGGATTTGAGATAGCTGGTGAAGATAATGTATTTTATTATGCCAAGGCTGAAATAATAGGTAATCAGGTTGTTGTTTACCATCCCAAAGATGCTGTGCCCGTTTCTGTCCGATACGCATGGACTGATGCGCCTAGTGAAGCAAATCTTTTTAATACAGAAGGCCTTCCTGCTTCTCCTTTCCGTACTGATACATGGACATCTATTACTACTAATGAGAAGTTTCATTAGTGAAATGTAGTCATGACTACATTTTGTCTGAGAACTTTATGCTGCTAAATATGTAAAAGTATTCTCTTTCCGGATTAAGTCAAAAAATTGGGTTAATCCGGAAAGAGTGGACCGATTCTGATAGTTTCTAAAAGATTAGCTGCCGTAAAATTGATATACGGAAAGATGCTGATGCTACAAGCATATTTACAAGATTTCCACAGTTTTTCCTGCCTGTAATGAGAGCCCTTCCCTACCTGTTATATAAAATATCTGTAAATAAGTTGTTTAAGTTGTGTGCGAAGACAAAAGGATACGTGGAATGGTTCTAAACAAAATAGTACTATACTAATAAGTAATAAGTTAATCTGCTAAATGCATGACTTTACCGAATATTTCCTTAGTATTGTAGAAAAAAAACACCAGGTACAATTGTAATTGTTAGTTTTGTAAAAAAATCTTCCAGAGCAATCTTTTCAACCCCCCTTGTTACTATGGATTCGTTGCGTGAACTCATCTCTTTAATTACCCAGAAACGGATTAAAAAAGTTGAACTTTTCGACGAGAGTAATCGAAATAAGACAAGTAATTATTTTCGCTTATTTGAAGGTATTCACTCTCGTAAATATGACAACGATTTAGATGCCGCAAAAGACATTTATGATTGTTTGCCATCTGAGAAAAAGTATCTTATTTTAAAAACACGCCTTCGGCAAAAACTTCTTAACACACTCTTCTTCCTGGATTATGATGGAGAAAAATCCAGTGAGTTTCAACGCATATCATATGATTGTAACAAACAATTGTATGCTATTAAAGTGCTTTTAATGGCAAACGCCAAGCGTCTGGCAGTACCTATGGCTGAAAAGACGTTGCGGTTGGCTGCTGATTATGAACTGACAGATATAGTACTGGAATGTGCTCGTATTTTGCGTGAACATTATAGTGGCAACAATTATCAGGAATTTCTTGAGTACAAAGATATTGCAGAGCGTACTGAGCAGCAGCAGCGAATTGAGAACATGGCTGAGCAATATTATCAGGAAATTATTGCCTTATATGCAAAATCGAAGGGGAATCGACTTAGAGTAAGGAAGATGGCAGATAAATACTATCATGCTCTGGAAGAGAATCTGCGTCCTTACGATAGTATTCGATTACGATTATATTATTATAAAATCAAAATGCTGTTCTATCAGCTTTCTGATGATTATAAAGCTGCAATAGATGTTGTCAATGCATTCGAAGAGTTCATTAGCCAAACTCCTGCCTTCCATCCTACCAGTCGTCTGGAAGAGCTGGCAATTCAAAAGATGAATTATTATCTTCATTTGAAGGATTTCAGTGCAGGAGAAGCACATGCTCAAAAGTTTGCTTACTTATTTGCCGATAAAAACCCTAATCAGTATACATTTAAGGAGTATCAACTGTTATTGGCAATGCATACTGAACATTATCTTCGGGCTGCAGAAATTTTCCATGAGGTAATTAGTCAATCTACTTTTAGAACGTTATCAGAAGCAAAGAAAGAACGTTGGAGTACTTTCCAGGCATATCTGCATTACATCTACAAGTATCAGAAGATCAAAGAAATCAGACCTTTGATTCAAAATTCAAAAACTGGTTTCCAATTGAGTGACTTCCTTGAAAAAAAGCCAGAGTTTGCCAAAGAACGTCGAGGTCTGAATGGGGCTATACTGACAATACAGGTTTTATTCTTCCTGGAAAAGATGAATATAGATAGCCTGATTGATCGCATTAATGAGATTGAACGATATACTCGTCGCTATCCGAAGAAAGATATGAACTTCAGAAGTGAGTGTTTTATCAATCTTCTTACTCAGATGCGTGATGATGGCTTCCGTTTTTATCAGACTCGTAAGGCTACAGAAAAACTATATGATGAGATGAAGTCTGTGATGATGGAATATTATGGTGGCAACCGTGCACTTGAAGTATTACCTTATGAAGTGATGTGGGATATGGTATTGGAAAAACTAAAAGGGTATAAGTATGGTTAGTAGCCATATATCTTCATAAAAAAATCCTGTCAGGCAAACTGACAGGATTTTTTATTTTAAAAAGTCTTAGAATACTACCCGTATTTCATCTTTGATGAACTTTAAAGCACGGGAGGTAGGATCTACATTTTGCTCAATCAATTGTTCGAAAATCCTTTTTGCTAATTCTATTCCACGCGCATCTGGCGGAATGTTTGACGCAGAGTCATTAATAAGGACAATAATCTCTTCCATGGCACTTTTGATTTGCGTCCAGGCTTCGTCACTCATATACACCTGTTGAGATAGGTTGTGGTTAAATTCCTCACGTACCTCACTTAGTAACAGACTATGAAGTTCGGTTGCATTATATTCTGCATTATTGACACGCCGTATCAGATTATTAGGTGCAATACGTTCCAGAAACAGACACATGCGTTCATATGCTTGTAAGCGAATCGGCAGCACAAGATCTATATTTTTGCTTTTTACTTCGATTAGCTTTTGTTCAAATTGTTTGGTAAGAAAAGATTGCATGGTAAGGAACATTGCATATAGCACCAAACCTGCCGGAAGTAAAATCTTTAGTAATTCTAAAACGTAACTCATAAAAATACCTTGGGGTTTTGTATCTGAAAAGATAGTATTTTTGTTGTGAAACCTATTGTATGTATTTAGAGTTTCAAATCTAAGGAAATTGCCTGTTTAATATCAAGCTTATTTTTCAGGTTTTAAATAAGATACGTGTAAGAAAATCAGTGGTTTATGTCATTTTTTAATGAAGAGTGCCCAATTACAATTACCTCTAATGCCATAGAGCATATCCGAACTATATTGCAGCAAAAAAGTATCAATACCAATTTGTATGGCCTTCGGGTGGGAGTAAAGGGAGGTGGATGTGGAGGAGCTTCGCCACTACTGGGGTTTGATACGGTCAAGGAAAATGACCATTGTTATATGCTGAAAGATTTTTCTGTTATTGTCGAAAAAAAACATCTGATGTATGTGTTGGGACTTGAGATAGACTATGAAGATAATGGTGAAATCAAAGGTTTTGTGTTTAATAATCCAAATGAAAAGGCAGTGGTATAAGCTTTGAGTTTAATTCATTTCTCTGTAGTTGGAGGTAGCCAGTCATCCGTGAAATGTCTTCTGCCTTGAGGTTGAGTAAATTTCTCAGCATTGTATGTGTGTGATTTCCCTTTGGGAATAGATAGGCTTTGCCAGTGATCGCCACTAAAAAGTTTGGCTAAATAGACAATCTGTCCTACGTGATAGGGATAATGCGCCAGTTGTCTGTTAATCGCCTCCTGAACAGTATGTCCTTCATTGCGGATATAAATAATGCGAGTAAGATCTGCCTCCTGTAATTGAGTAAGTGCGTTGAAAAGACATTCCCAGCCTTCATTCCACTTTTGAAGCAGCTCATCTTTGTTCTGGATATGGTTTTCAAATTCTGCATCCCGGTTCCTCCATTCTTTTTCACCATCTGTTGTGAGAAAATCTGTCCATCTGGATAACATATTACCCCACAAATGATTGACAATGATAGCAATAGAGTTACTGGTAGGGTTAATTTGTTCAAAAAGATTTTGCTCAGTTATTTGAGACATGGCTTTATCTCCAAGATCTTTATAGTAGCGAAACTGCTTTCTGATACTTTCCAGATACTCTGATTGCATATGCTTACAGGTAATGAAGTAAAAGGATTATTTATCGGGATTGCCAACCTTTAATGTAAGTAGGGTTACATCATCACGAAAAGGTGTATTGCCACAGAAGTCATGAATAGACTCAATCAGCTTTTGATGTAAATAAGATGGCTTTTCCTGTGAAAACTCTTTGATTACTTCCTCCATTCGTTCATCTCCATATTCCTCTTCTGTACTATTGCATGCTTCTACAACGCCATCTGTATAACCGAATAACAAGAAATGCGAGACGTTTTCTACTACTTCATAATTTATAAAAGGAAGTGAATCAAAAATGCCAATTACAGTAGTTCCTGTTTTTAGCCACCGATTATCTCCAGACTCGTTAATTAATAAAGGAGGATGATGACCAGCGTTAATGTATGTAAGGGTATGAGCTCGATGGTCATATAAAGCAAAAAATCCCGTAATAAACCGCTCTCCACCCAATATTTCATATAAAGTGTGGTTAAGTTCACTTACAATACGTAGCAGATCTGTAGTCTGGCGGATTAGAATACGAAGGGAAGCTTGAAAATTAGACATCAACAATGCTGCAGGAATGCCTTTACCTGACACATCTGCAATACATACAAAGTATTTCTCATCAGGAAGGGCTATAAAATCATAATAGTCACCACTTACACTTTGATGAGGAAAATAATCTGCTTTAACAGTGATATAGGGATTGTCTGGAAGCTTTTTAGGAAATAGCCGTTCCTGTACTCTTTTGGCAATCTGTAATTCTCTGTTCAAGGCTTCCTGCTCCATTTGTTTAGCAGCAAGCTTTTTGTTTTCAATGGCAACGACAATAAGGTTTGTTAATGTTTGAATGAACTTGGTATCTGTAGCAATACCTTCCCGATAGGCTATCTGATTTTGACTTAGAAAGACATACGCCAGTAGTGCATCACGATGATAAACAGGTATAATTTCATCAAACTCCTGAAAAATTGCGGGAACTTGTTCATTTTCAGTAGAGGTAACTTCTTTTAGATCCAAAGCAATCAGATCTTCATGTACATGATCAAAGGAAGATGTGGTACCAAATACTGCCTTTTTTTCCCATCTGTTCTGATAAATACAGAGCAATAGTTTGTTGATATGAAGATTACCTCGTAAAATAAAATGGTATATCTTATACAAAGCTTCTTCTGGCAGGTTATTATTGATAGCCTGCGTTACTTCAAGTAAAGAATTTAACTCCATTTGTTTAACATGGAGTTGATATTCAGGAGATTCTGCCAAAGAGGTTATCATTAAGCTGGTGGTTACCTACGTATTTATACTTCCATTAAATCGAGTATAGCTTCTACATAACTCTGTCAGGGTTGTTTGTTTGCGCTGAATACCAGGTAATTTATGATATAATCTGTGAATTATAAGAAACTGGCTAAAATTACTCACCTGTACTATGAAATGCCAGCAAGCCTTCTTTTGTTGCCAGATAATAAAATGTATGATAGCTTTTTTCATAGTCACTGTCTGAAACAAGGATCTCCTCATCAACGTTCTGAAGGATTTTGATCCAACCTTTCTGTGCTAGTTCATACAAAGTTTGTTTAAGCACCTCTTCCGTAAGTTCAAGGTTTTCTGAAAGATAGGAGAAGGATTGCACAAAGTGTAGTTCATCCAATACATCCAGTTCCTGATCTGTCATGACGATAAGATATAATATAAATAGAATTAGATTTTTACAAATGTACAGATATTATTGGTTGAGCGTACTTCTATTAGGGTTTTATTCTGCCAGACTTACTGATCCAGCTTTCTTCCTTTCCATGAATATCCCTTTTTTTGAGCTGTCAGACCAAAAAAAACAATATATATGGGATATAGCCATTGTATTGGAAATATCCAGGTAATAAGATGTCGTTTTTTGAGGAATGATAAGATATGGCCCATAAATAACCATTCGCTGACCCAGCGAAGTGAGATACCTGCAATCAGGAAAAGAATTGGAAGTATATTGAGGAAAAGTGCAGGTATGCTGGTAAGTAAACTCAGGCTGCTTACAAAAATAAAGATAGCTATACCACTCACACGCCAGTCTGAATAGAGATGCCACTTACTGGCCCAACGTTTGCGTTGATGGTAAAATGCTATAAGATCTGGTTGTGGCTGGGTAAGAACAATTGTTTGCGGATGTTTTAAGAAGTGCACCTGGGTTGGATATACCTGATGGATTTTGTGCATGAGAAACAGATCATCTCCTGTTGCAGTTGATGCTGTGTCCTTATATCCATTTACATCGATAAATGCTCTTCTGGTAAAAACCAGATTTGCTGCATTGCACATAGTCGGTATACCCATTTGTAATGTTGCAGCGCCGGAACCGATCAAACTAGCAAACTCGACTGCCTGTATCTTGGCAAAAATAGTTGGTTCGGTAAATGTAACAGCCCCACAAATCATTTGTGCATTAGTTTGTACCTGAAATCTGGCAATGGTTGTAAGCCAGTTAGGTGGAACTAGACAGTCTCCATCAGTCATCGCAATCAGTTCTCCATCTGATTTTGAAATAGCCCATTCAATACCTTTTTTCTTAAAATTTCCGTTTATAGAGTCAAGGGCAGAATAGTTTTTTAATTCCAATATATGAAGTGGAAAAGGAGACGTTGACTGAAAGTCCTTAAGTAATGAGACTGTTGCGTCTGTAGAATAATCATCTACTATGTAAACACTAAACAGATGTTTAGGATAGGTTTGATGACTTAGCGAATTTAGTAGATTTAGAATATTGGATGCTTCGTTTCGTACAACAACGATAACAGAAATCCGCGTATGGACTATAGCCTCGGTAACTGGGTTATATAGGGGTAGTTTCTGCCATGCTATCCAGAGGATAAGTGTGAATAAGGCATACAGAATCTGAATGATGAGAAAAATATAGGCAAAAATCAAGAGAACTGAAATCTGGTTAGGATGCAAATGTATAGGTCTTTATGGGATTCCCATAATAGTAATTTCTAGGATTTAATTTTCAACAGACATCCTATATTCGTCTAATTCATATTAACTTGCATTCATGAAAACATTGGAAACAGAACGTATTATTCTGGGGGTTGATCCTGGTACCCGTTTTATGGGATTTGGTGTCTTACAGGTACAGGGAAAAAATAAATTGCAATTGCTTCAGTTTGGTGTGATTAATCTAAGTAAATATGCTAATCAGGAAATCAAATTAAAGAAAATATTTGAAAAAATTACAGGATTATTAGAGGAATACTTGCCTGATGAGATGGCTATTGAAGCCCCATTTCATGGAAAAAATGTACAGTCAATGTTAAAATTGGGTAGAGCACAGGGTGTGGCTATGGCTGCAGCTTTAATGAGGGAGGTTCCAATTATCGAGTATGCACCTAAAAAAATAAAACAATCAGTAACAGGAAATGGAAACGCTTCAAAGGAGCAAGTGGCTGCTATGTTGAAATCACAATTCAAATTTGAAGAAACGCCTGAATTGCTGGATGCTACAGATGCACTGGCTGTTGCTGTGTGTCACTACTATCAGGGTGGTGCCACTCAAGTGAGCCAGACCAAGAGTTGGGCTGCTTTTATCAGTAAAAATCCAGATCGGGTGAAATAGACAGATGAAATATATAACTATAAGAAATAATTGTAAGAAAAGCCAGAGTAAGTCTGGCTTTTCTTGTATTAGGTTAGTCGGATACCTGTTTCTTCAATAACTATTAAGCGTCTTTTGTACAAATCTCCGACTGCTTTTTTATAGGTCTTTTTGCTTATACCGAATAGTTCATAGATTGTTTCAGCTGGACTTTTATCTGTCACTGCCATAAATCCTCCCTCTTCCTGAAGTCGGATAAAAATGCTCTCTGCAATATCTTCTATTTTATCAAAACCCGGCTTATGTAAAATTAAATCAATTTTAAAATCATCCCGTATCTGTTTCACATAGCCAATAATTCGGTCTCCGGTTGTCAGAGGCTGAAATATTTCGTTATCATACAGCATACCGCTGTATTGATTGTTAATAATAGCTTTAAATCCTAGCTCTGTTTTTTGATAAATCAGTAAATCCACCAATTGACCCGCTTCCAGTTCAGGTTCTGATTTGTCTAGAAATTGTTCTATTTTAGCCGAAGCCACAATGCGTCGGGTGTCTTCGTCCAGATAAACATATACTATATAGAATTTCCCCTCCTGCATGCTCATCTTTTGCTCCCGAAAAGGGACAAGAAGATCTTTGAGTAATCCCCAGTCAAGGAAAGCGCCTGTTGCATTAACAGATACAGCCTTTAGGTAAGCAAAGTCTCCTACCTGAGCCAGCGGAGTTTCTGTTGTGGCAATGATCCTATCTTCCGAATCAAGATAGATAAATGCATCAATCCGGTCACCTGGTTTGCAATCTTCAGGTACATACCTTTTAGGCATTAGAATTTCCCCATCTTTTCCGCCATCCAGATAAACTCCAAAGTCTAATTCCTTAATAACCTTTAACAGATTATAACGTCCAATTTTTGCCATAAATAAAATCTATGTGATAAACCTGAGCCCATCAGGTTATAAATTATCTGCAAGATACAGATTAATTAATACTCATTGGCATTGGACTCCTTTGGTTTGGAAGAAGCCGTGCCTGTTGTCTCTGGTACAATAGGTTTGGACGCGCGTAAGGGTGGTTTGGGAGTATTTTTGCGTGGGATTAATAAAATATAACTTTTTTTCTTAATAGTCAGGGTATTCTTTTTGATCCAGGGATTATAACTTCGAAGTGTCTGATAGGTAATACCATATTGTTGAGCAAAGGCTGTCAGATTCGGGATAGATTTATTAACCTTGATCATTCGTATCCTGGAATTAAGTGTAGAGTGACGACTTACTTTGTACCCATATTCCTTAGGATGTTCAACAAGTTGTTTTACTGCCAGTATCCGGAAGATATAATCGGTTGTTTGCTGATTGAGTTTTAGTTGATAGAACGAACTTTTCCTCTGGCGTAACATAGCCTGAGTCATTCCATTAATGCCTGCATTGTATGATGCAGCTGCATTTGTCCAACTGCTAAACAAAAGATGGGCACTTTGCAGATATCGGCATGCTGCCTGAGTAGCCAGAAGCGGATGGTAACGTTCGTCTACCTCATCATTGATTACTAACCCATAGTTACGGGCTGTTTGTGGGATAATCTGCCAGAATCCACCTGCATTTTTGGGAGAGTCTACATTTTGTAAACCGCTTTCTACAACCGCCAGATATTTCAGATCTTCTGGTACTTTGTATTGTTTAAGAATAGCCGTGATATGTGGAAGCCAGAAATGTGCTCTATCCAGCATAACAGCTCTGGCTGGATGCCAATACGTTTGTGATTTTAATTCTTTGGCAAATCGACGGGAAACTTTTTTGTCTTCCAGAGGAACAGTTTCACCTGCGAAATAAATTTGATCTGGGGGATTTTCTGATGAATAGAATTGAGGACCAGTATTGAATGTAAAGTTAAAATTAAATTCCTCTGATAGTTTGACATAAATGCCATAACCTACCAGAAGGAATGCCAGAATCAGAACAGCGATAAGTTGGGTCTTTCTCAAAGTTAAAAGTTAGGTTGCAACAAATACCTTGAGTAAAAATCATCTATGACTTTTACTGCTTCTGCAGGTGTATCAACCAGATTGATAAGACGCATATCATCAGGACTAATATTCCGTTCCTGACCTAATACAACTTCTTCAATCCAGTTTAGTAATCCCTGCCAATATGATTTACCGACAAGTACAATCGGGAAACGTCCAATCTTTTCAGTCTGTATTAAAGTAATAGCTTCAAATAACTCGTCCAGTGTACCCATACCTCCCGGCATTACCACAAATCCCTGTGAGTATTTAATAAACATTACTTTACGTACAAAGAAGTAATCAAAACTGATTAGCTTATCCGGATCAATATATATATTACTGCTTTGCTCAAAAGGTAACACAATATTAATACCAACTGATTTTCCACCTTGCTCAAAAGCCCCTTTGTTACCTGCTTCCATGATACCAGGACCACCTCCTGTAATAACCCCGTACCCATGTCTTACCAGCTTCGCTGCAATTTCTTCTGCTATTTTATAATACGGGTTGTCTGGTTTTGTACGGGCCGAACCAAAAATAGACACACATGGACCTATCTTGGCAAGCTTTTCAAAACCTCCTACAAATTCTGACATTATCTTAAAAACGGCCCATGAGTCATTACTCTTTATTTCATTCCAGTCTCTGGCTTGAAAAGCATCCCGTATTTTCCGTTCTTCTATACTTATTTTGTTGTTTTCAATCATGATTTTGTCCTTCCTGATTTATAGTTGTAAAATAGAATCTTTTACCTTACAAAAACCTTGTTATTTAGGGCTTTTCTCTTTTAAGTAAGATTTAAAGATAAAAAAACTGTGAAATCAGGGTTTCACAGCTGGCTTTAACTGATTTTCTAATACAAATGTTACAGATTTTTACTAGATAAGCAAACAAGTATTGAGCCTTAGCATGTTAGGTGAAAGCAGTTAAAGAAATAGTTTTTTGTTTATCTGGTGTAAATGCTTTGTTTATAAGAATCTGTAACTGGAATGAAGACTAATAGTTGATCTTTTTTTATAGAAATTTTATCTATGAGAGTCCCTCCAAATGCAGGTGCGGCAATACCAGTACCAAATGTTTGATCAGAAGTAAATACACGAACTTCATCCCACAGGTCTGATAAAATGAGTTCCTGTAGAAATTTACTTCCTCCTTCTACAATAACGGATTGTATTTTCCGCTGATGCAGATCTACCATCATCTCTGCTAAAAATGTGGACTCACTTGCACACTTTATGTATTGTATGTATTCCCTGGATTCATCTTTCTTCAAGTTATAGCATAAAGTTGTTTGTGTCTGATCAAATAAGTGTAAAGAAGGAGATAACCGAAGATGCCGGTCAATAACAATGCGTACGGGATCTTCACCTGTCCAATCTCTGACATTAAGACGAGGATTGTCATATTGGGCTGTAGTTGTGCCAACCATAATAGCTGGCTCTTCACCTCTCCATTTATGTACTAATCTTCTTGACCAGTCATTGCTGATCCAGCGGGAATTGAAATCTAAACGAGCAATGAAGTGATCTGCTGTTTGAGCCCACTTTAGTATAATATAGGGTCGGCTTTTTTCAATGAATGTGAAAAAACGACGATTGAGCCATCTGGCTTCCTTTTCCAAAATACCTGTAGTAATTTCAATACCTGCATTCTTAAGTTTTTCAATTCCTTTTCCACCAACTAGTGGATTTGTATCTACATTGGCAATCACTACACGGCGTACTTTTTTTTCGATTAATAAATCCGAGCAGGGAGGCGTTTTGCCAAAGTGAGTACATGGTTCCAAGGTTACATATACAGTACTTTCAGGAAGTAACTCCAGATCATGTTCTTGTATAGAGTGGATAGCATTTACTTCTGCATGCCAGGAACCATACTTCTGATGCCACCCCTCTCCAATAATCCGATTGTTATGTACAATCACACAGCCAACCATAGGATTGGGACTTACAGAGCCCTGGCCAAGGCTGGCTAGTTCTAGTGCCCGTCGCATAAAATGAATGTCTGTTGGTATCTGATTGTGAATCATGTGATTGTTGAATTATAGATCGAAAGGTTTTATACATTTAAGAGTATTTATCGGCAGAAAGATACTATTTTTGTTTCTTGACTGTAATTATTATACCATGTTAACCACTTCTGCGCGTCAATTATTTGATCATATTACACATGTAATCAGTTCAATTTATGAACCGGAAGAGGCTCGTTCAATAACTTTTTGGTTGTTGCAGAATAAACTTGGATTAACAAAAACGTCAATTGTGACAGACAAAGTCATAACCAGTGTTGCAGCAAAAGACTTTAACGATTGGATTGCCCGTTTGTTACGACATGAACCTATTCAGTATATTTTAGGAGAAACAGAATTTAGGGGAAGAACGTTTCGGGTAAATTCTCATGTATTGATTCCCCGCCCTGAAACAGAAGAGCTGGTAGAATGGGTACTGGAAGAGTATAAATCAGCACCCGTTAAAAATTGCCGTATACTTGACATTGGTACAGGAAGTGGGTGTATTGCGGTTTCGCTGGCTGCAGAAATACCTGGGTCTGAAGTATGGGCCATTGATATTTCGAGTGGTGCTATTTCTATCGCAGAGCAAAACGCTCGGTTACAACATGTTACAGTTCATTTTCGGCAAATGGATATTCTTTCAGGTAATCTTCCTGAAGAGTTTCCTGTATACTTTGATTATATAATCAGCAACCCTCCTTATGTAACAATAGCAGAAAAGGAACAAATGCTGACAAATGTGATTGCTTATGAACCTCACCAGGCTTTATTTGTGCCAGATGATGATCCTCTTTTATTTTACAAAGTTATCGCATCCTTTAGTCAATCTTCATTACCAGAGTGGGGAAAGCTTTTTGTTGAACTAAATGAGCATTTTTCACAAGAGACATCGACTCTCATGCAATCATTTGGATTACATACTACTATTCGGCACGACCTTTTTGGAAAACCTAGAATGATGTGTGGAAGCCTTTCTGCCTAATTGATTGAACATAAGAACTTTGATCACTGGTACTTTGTTATAAAATTATTTAAACAATATATTGAAAAATTCATAAAATAAATTTATTTTTATGATATAATAAATATTTTTTTGTATAAATGTAATTTTATAAATATTGTGGGTTTATGGAAGGCAACGAAATCACAGTCCAGGAATTAAAGAAGATTATGAATCAGGGGATGCAATTTCAATTGTTGGATGTGCGTGAACAGGAAGAATATAAAAATGGATATATAAAAGCGGCAATACATATACCGCTTGAGGAACTGCCATCTTACTATGAGCAATTATCCAGAAACTTGCCTGTCATAATCTATTGCCATCATGGAATTGAGAGTACTTTAGCATTTGAATACCTCAATAAAACTCATGGATTTACTAACCTTTCCATATTAAGGGGAGGACTTCACGCCTGGGCGATTGAAATAGATCAGGCTATGATGTGGTATTGAGGGTAACCAAAGGAAAAAACTGTTTTATGTAATATTTGGCCTTTAAATAAAAGGCTTTTTTTACGCTATAATCTATTAATCAGCAAAATAGCCCTATAAAAGTACTTCCTTTCTTCGAGTAAACTTTTCATTTCTATGTAAGACTTTTGTAGAAAATGTAGAAAATTATCAACATTTCTGCGAAACTCTCTCTTTTACTTTTACGTACTTTACAACGTTTTTAAACCCAGCTAGTATCGAAGCAAGCAAAATACGTATTTAGGAGTGAGGCAACCGGGATGGTTTAGCTTCCTCAATCATTTGAAAACAGGTGTTATGACAAAATTATTACTGATTTCAGGTTTACTATTTCTTTCTTGCCTTGTATGCTCATCAACTACAGCCGCAGCTATCTTCACTAATTCATCTTACGCCTATTTAGGCCCGGCTGATAGTACAAAACAAGATGACGAATCTCCTCTGGTTCTTGATAGTTTAATTAGTTACGCTAAAAATTATTTGGGCGTACCTTATCGTTCAGGAGGCCATTCTGCCAAAGGATTTGATTGTTCAGGCTTTACATCACATGTCTTTTCTCGTTTTGGATTTTCACTGCCACGTACCTCTTATGGGCAGGCTACTGTTGGTAAAAAGGTAGAAACAGCCGAAATGCAGAAAGGAGATCTGATTTTCTTCAAAGGCCGTAATCGCAAAAGTAAAGTAATCGGACATGTTGGTATTGTAATTTCTGCTAAAGGAGAAAAAATCCAGTTTATCCATGCTTCTGTAAATAATGGAATTTCTATCGAAACCATTGACTCTAAATATTATAATCCGCGTTTTGTAAAAAGTATCCGGTTGATAGATTCTGAGCTTCCAATTCCAGCTATAGAAATTGCCGAATCCTGCACTCCCGCTGCTGATTGTGTTTCATTAATAGATCCATGTGACTCTGTAGGAGAAGATACATCTGATAAATAAAAACACTTCTATAAATACATTATACAATAAAAGAGAGCATTGACCTGATCAATGCTCTCTTTTATTGTGACCTATAGATTATAGGTCGCAACAATTCAGACTACTTTTTTGTCAACTGACGGCCCAATTTTGCCTCTTTGTACTATCTTACATTTACTTATTGCCTCTAATCATAGTATTTTTAATTTGATAAAGTATACCCAGACGAGAGAGTTTGTATTTGCCTATAAACAAATCATGTTTGTAGGATAATGATTGAAGTGTTTGTATACTTTATTGAATCAGTAATTATATACGATCTTTTCTCCTGTTTTTATGGGTTATCGGATAGAGCCTCTTTATGATAAATGGTTAAGAATGTTTGGACTTCCATTGGCGCCGATACCTATTCATATATATAAGTTTTCGTCACTTTATCCTACCAACTGGATACTGGGGATCAAATTATACCTGACTGCAGTCATCCTGCTTATTGCTGCCTGGGAGGTTGCACGGGTATGGCTTATCTATATTCGCAAGAACTATTCAGAAATTGCACAAACTTTGCCCCGAATTATTTACACTTTCTCAGGCTATATTGTTAGTGGTTTTCTTGTTCGGCTGGTTGGTTTTGGGCTGGTTAAAGAATTAGAAATAGTACCAGTTGCTTTCCTCGGATGTGATACCTCTGAACAATTTCCTGTATGCTATCTGTTTTTTATTTCTGGCATAGTATACAACTGTATTTTGGGTATTATCTATGAGTTTATTTACTACTTTCATCTGTATGGTATTGCTCTTCAGGAAGCCGAAACTCTGCAACGTAGTAATCTACAGACTCAGTTTGACTCACTAAAGAGCCAGATCAATCCTCATTTTTTGTTTAATAGTTTAAATTCGTTGTCTTCTTTGATTCGCGAGCAGCCCGAACAAGCAGAAAAGTTTTTGGATGAAATGAGTAATGTCTATCGGTATCTGCTCAGAAATAATGAACAGGAACTGGTTTCTCTGCAAACCGAACTTCAGTTTGTAGAATCGTATTTTCATTTGCTCAAAACCCGTTATGGAGAAAGTATTCAGTTAAAGTTAGAGAATCTAAGTGGCTATGAACAATATTTATTGCCTCCCTTAACCTTACAGATCTTGCTTGAGAATGCTGTCAAGCACAACATCATTTTGAAAGATCAGCCTTTGGTAATTCAGATCTATGTAGAAAAAGGATATTTGGTAGTACAGAATAATGTGCAGAAAAAGAATCTGAAAGTAGTTTCCAACAAAGTAGGATTGAACAATATCATTACCAAATACCAACTCCTTAAACAACCGGACGTAAAAATAACAGAGTCAAAGAATATTTTCGAGGTAATGATTCCTTTGATAGAATCGCAGTTTACTACTATACATTCATGAATTCATATAAAGACCGAACCTTGAGACTTATAGGACCTTTGGTGGTTTTCATGATAGGAAGTCTCTTTTTCAGACTGAATATATATTTTGAGCATGACTTACCTTTTATTATACGCTTTCAGTCGATTGCCATTATATATGGATACATATGTTGGAATCTGTCTCGATGGGTGATCCTAACAATACAAAAGAGATATCCTGGTTTTCATCGTACCCGTCAACGACTAAAGTATATTGCCCTGGCATTTCCGTTATTGGTACATATAGCCTATTTTCTCAGATACTTTACTCATTTGTATATTAATGATCAGCCTATAGGTTGGCCAACACTGGCAGATTACACCTATACAACAGGTATTCAGATATTCTACCATTGTATATATGTAGGTGTCTATGAGGGATTGTATGTATTTGAACAATGGAAGATTGTGTATTATGAGAGAGAAAAACTTCTGAATATACAATGGCAGGAAAGATTCGACTCACTAAAGAGCCAGATCAATCCTCATTTTTTGTTTAATAGTTTAAATTCGTTGTCTTCTTTGATTCGCGAGCAGCCCGAACAAGCAGAAAAGTTTTTGGATGAAATGAGTAATGTCTATCGGTATCTGCTCAGAAATAATGAACAGGAACTGGTTTCTCTGCAAACCGAACTTCAGTTTGTAGAATCGTATTTTCATTTGCTCAAAACCCGTTATGGAGAAAGTATTCAGTTAAAGTTAGAGAATCTAAGTGGCTATGAACAATATTTATTGCCTCCCTTAACCTTACAGATCTTGCTTGAGAATGCTGTCAAGCACAACATCATTTTGAAAGATCAGCCTTTGGTAATTCAGATCTATGTAGAAAAAGGATATTTGGTAGTACAGAATAATGTGCAGAAAAAGAATCTGAAAGTAGTTTCCAACAAAGTAGGATTGAACAATATCATTACCAAATACCAGCTCCTTAAACAACCGGAACCAGTTATCGAGTCAGATGCTGTCTTTTTTATCATCCGAATTCCTTTGATTGGCAATGAGTATATCTATACTAAGATAATAGATATCGCACATCAACATTAACAATTGAAACATAAAATTATACAGTTTGTCGGTTAAAAATGTGTATTAGCCTACTCTGAATTTTATAGATCAGAAGAATGCTGATATCTTCAATTCCAGCTGGATAAATACTATGAAAGAAACTCAGTTTACACGTCAGGATAAATGGATTAATTTGTTTGTATCCATTTTCGTTAGCCTGGTTTTGAATACATTGTTATTGAGAAAATATTACTACAGTGATATAAAGACATTTCTGCTGGCAAGTCTTGTATTGCAACTTATCTGGTTCTTCGTTATTAAGGTTTTTACAAGGATTGCACTGGCAATACGAAATCGATTTTCCAGCTATGGACAGGCGTTTCAGCGTATTCTTATGGAAGCAGGGCTTTTTATTGTATTGACAGTGTTAATTCAGATAGGAGTTGTATGGATTTTTGAAACCATTGGTTTCTTGGATTATACTTTATCATGGGAGAGAGTAAAACTGGCACTGGTCTTTGGGGCTGTATCCAATATTCTGACAACCTGTATTTATGAAGGGAAATATATTTTTGAACAATGGGAGGAACGTGTAAAAGAAAATGAGAAGCTAAAGAAAACCCAACTGCAGCAAAGACTTGAATCATTAAAAACACAGGTCAATCCTCATTTTCTTTTTAATTCTCTTACTTCTTTGTCATCCCTTATCAGTGATAATCCGGAGCAGGCTGAATTGTTCCTTGATGAGATGGCAAAAGTGTATAGGTATATGCTACGAAGTACTACCAATGAGTGGGTACCCCTGTCTGTAGAACTGGATTTTCTAAGGTCTTATTTCTATTTGTTGCAAAGCCGGTATGGGGAAGGCATAACTTGCTCTTTGTCAGTTAGACCAGATGTAAATGCTGCTTTACTAATACCTCTGACTTTGCAGAATATCATAGATGTAGCGTTGAAAAAGAATGTAATTTCCAAAGAACAACCCTTGAGGTTCTATATAGAAACTGATGAAAGAGATTTGGTAATCCGTTATAATATACAACCTAAAAAACGCAAAGTTTTAGATGAAGATCAGGAATTATCAGATCTGATTGCTAAATACGAATTGACAGGCAAAGTCTCTGTTGCTATAAAAACTACTGAAAATGAATGTGTTGTAACTTTACCTTTAATGGGCGTTAACCATGAAAATATTAATTATTGAAGACGAAGATCTTGCTGTGCGAAAGCTGCAGCGTACTGTACAGGAAATTGATCCGGAAATTGATATTGTCGGAGTGGCAGGTAGTGTGCGTGAGTCTGTTAGCTGGCTTGATAAGCATCCTGCACCCGATTTGATACTGATGGATATAGAGCTAGCCGATGGGCAAAGTTTTGAAATTTTTGAACAGACGGAAGTGACAAGCCCTGTCATCTTTACTACATCCTATGATGAATATGCAATTCAGGCTTTTAAGGTAAATAGTATTGATTATCTTCTCAAACCAATTCAAAAAGCAGATTTGCAGCGTAGTTTGCAGAAGTTTAATCATCTGCAAAATCAATCTTCGCCTTCTATGATCAATATTGAGAAGCTGATCAGAGAATTACAGGTACAAACCCGTGACTATCGAAAACGGTTTTTAGTTAAACAGGGACAACGACTGGTATCATTTGAAGTCAGTGATATTGCCTATTTTTTTATGGAAGACCGCTTTTGTTTCTTCCGCACCCGTTCTAATCAGAAATTTCTGGTCGATTATACTATGGATGAGTTGGAAACTGAACTGGATCCCAAATACTTCTTTCGGATTAACCGATCTTTTATTGTTTCACAAACCACTATTGATCAGATCCAAAACTATTTTGGTAATCGGTTGGCATTGACATTAAAGCCTGTCTGTGATAAGGAAGTGCTGGTTAGTAGAGAGAAAGTCTCAGATTTTAAAGAGTGGATGGGCAAATAAGTAAATCATAAAATATATAAAAAAATGGGTAGTATAGATTGTTCTATACTACCCATTTTTTTATATGTCATAGTGTTAAGAATGCCTATAAACTCTGTACAGTTAACAGACAGAATGAAACAATCAAAACATAAAATGTAACGGTTCGGCATGGTGTAAATTGATGATCCCTGTCTGTGTGTATATTTTTACTGAAGAAGCTAGTAAATGACTTTATATCAAGCTTCTACAAAGTTTTAATACTACACATTTACAACTATGACAACTATTGTAAACACAAAAAACATGACATGGCTTATCAAGCCGGAAACAAGCTCTGCTGAGATTCCTTCTTTTGTTGGCAAAAAGTGGCAGATTACCTCTCTGGCTCTAGATACAGGAATAGGCCAGGCTTCTGATTTGCTGCAGCATATACCTCAGCGAACCCGCAATGACATTATTATCTTTCAACCTGATGGCCGTCTGAAAGGAGAATATGGCAAACGTAATGAACAGTTGTTCAACTGGGCGTATGATGACCTGTCTAATGTGATTCAATTATTTGGAGACCAGGAATTAGAGACTATAACAGGCTTGAAGATTCTCGAACTGACAGAAGACACGTTAAAAGCTGTTACAAAAATTTATGAGAATGGTCTGTCTCTTTCCTGCATCATCACTTTGACTGCTCTCTATCATCTATAGGCTATTTCCATCACTATTTCTTTTACACACATATACTACAACTATGAAAGCCAGAAAAATATTATTTGCTACAATGCCATTAGATGGACATTTTAATCCACTCACCTCTTTAGCTAAACATCTTTTGCAGCAAGGACATGATGTACGGTGGTATACAGGTAATATATTTACCGAGAAGCTGAAAAAGTTAGAGATTCCACATTACAGATTTCAGAAAGCGTTGGAAGTGAATCAGCATACGATAGACGAGTTATTTCCAGAGCGCCATAAATACAAAAGTATAGTTAGTAAGCTGAAGTTTGATATTGATCAGGTATTTGTATTGCGTGCACCAGAATACACCGCAGATATTCTTAAAATCTATAAAGAATTTGAATTTGAGGTACTTGTTTATGACAATGCTTTTCCTGCTGCTCAGATCATACGCGAAAAGCTGCATGTGCCCTGTGTAAGTATGGGAATTATGCCTCTGGCTGAATTTTCCGTTGATTTACCTCCAACGGGTATGGGACTGACTCCCTCTTCAAGTTTCTGGGGACGTAGAAAACAGGATTTTTTACGTTTTCTGGCAACACACGTATTATTTAAGCATAGCACACAACAGTATAATAAAGTACTGGCACAGTTTCAGATTCCTCCGGTAAAAGGAACAATCTTCGATATTGGTGTAAAACAGGCAGATTTGCTTTTACAGAGTGGCGTTCCTGGGTTTGAATACAAACGCAGTGATATGAGTGCACATGTAAAGTTTGTTGGACCTTTATTACCCTTCCAGACTGGACAGAATATCGGAGAGTTTAAGTACAGAGAATTATTGAAACGATATAAAAAGGTGATCCTGGCAACTCAAGGCACAGTAGAGCGTGATGCTGAGAAACTTTTGGTTCCTACTCTTGAAGCATTCAAAGGTACAGAATACTTACTGATTGTTACAACAGGCGGTTCTAAAACCCAGGAATTGAGAAAGCGATATCCACAGGAAAATATTGTGATCGAGGATTTTATAGACTTTACTATGGTTATGCCTATTGCAGATGTGTATGTTTCCAATGGGGGATATGGTGGTGTGTTATTAAGTCTGCAAAACCGACTGCCTATGGTAGTAGCGGGTGTACATGAAGGTAAAAATGAAATCAACGCCAGAATCGGATACTTTAAACTGGGTATAAACTTAAAAACAGAAACTCCCACCCCTCGTCAAGTTAGAGAAAGTGTCGAAAAAGTTTTGTCTGACAATACATATCAGAAAAATGTAAATCAGTTAGGCGAAGAGTTTGGACGATATGATACCAATGTAACCTGTGAACGCTACATTTTGAATTTGATAACACAGCATAAGAACAGACACATTGCCAGTCAGGCTTTAGAATCTATGCTATCAGCTTAAGATCATATCTATTTACATAATTACTTCTTTAAGGTCTTGCCCGGCAATTGACCAAGGCAAGACTTTATCTACACTTAATTGTAATAATTACTTACACTATGAAAAAGATAACATTATTAACATACAGCCTGATTGTGGCTATTCTCCTAAGTCTGCCTGCCTGTAAAGGAAGTAGTGATGAACCTAAAGCAGACTACACAGCTATCTTGTCCAAATCTCCATGGAAGATATTTGCTCAAACCATTGATGGGACAGATGTATTTTCTGATCTGGAAGACTGTGAAAAAGATGACATTTTCCGGTTTAAGAATAATGGAGAATATACAGTAGAAGGAGGAGTTCTGAAATGTAACGTAAATGAACCTGTAGTGTTTGCTCAGGGAAACTGGTCTTACGATTCTAATCTGAAAATACTCTCAATGAATGAGACGCAAGGAAATGCATTTAGTGGAGAAACCGAAATTACAGAACTTACTTCTTCTTCATTGGTGATGGAATGCTATGTAGCCATTAATGGTACAGACCGAAAGATGGTAATAAAACTTGTTCCGGCTCCTTAGTGATTTACAGCCTAGCATAGAAAATACCCAATCTGGCATTATAAAATGTTGACTGAAAGAGTATCAGATTGAAGTGACGGCCTCTCTGACGGTATTTTAGTAAACAGTAAAGTTTTCAAACTACTACACTTATGAAAAAAGTATTAAGAATTTTTGCAGTTATTTTAATTGTCTTAGTTGTCTGTATAACGGGCTTGCTGATCTATGTAAAGGTAGGTTTACCAAATGTAGGTGCTGCTCCGGAGATAAAAATAAAACCTACTCCTGAACTGGTAGCACGAGGCGAATACCTTGCCAACCATGTCAATGTATGTATGGACTGCCATAGTACCCGTGACTGGACCCGATTCTCTGGTCCGGTGGTGCCTGGGACCATGGGAAAAGGTGGTGAACGGTTTGGGGAAGAGCTGGGGTTACCTGGTGTGTACTATGCACGCAACATAACACCTGCTGGCCTGGGAGAATGGACAGATGGAGAGATCTTTCGGGCAATCTCAGCAGGGGTAAGTCGTGAGGGAAAACCTTTATTTCCTTTAATGCCTCATCCCTATTATGGTAAAATGGACTCAACAGATATTGTGGCACTTGTAGCTTATCTGCGGACAATCAAACCTATCAAAAATCAAGTACCTGAATCAGAGCCATCTTTTCCTATGAATTTTATTATACATACTATTCCTCAGAAGCCGACCTTTCAGAAACGTCCGGATACCTCTGATGTAGTAGCCTATGGCGCTTATCTGGTTAATGCGGGTACCTGCGAACACTGCCATTCCCAGAAAACAAAAGAAGGAAAGCTAATACCCGGAATGGAATTTGCCGGTGGTGTGGAATTTGGCCTGCCTACAGGTGTGTTACGTTCTGCGAATCTGACTCCTGATGATGAAACAGGGCTGGGCTTATGGAGTAGAGAAGCTTTTATCCAACGGTTTAAAGCGCATGATCCTGCTACCGGCTATCAGGCTCAAACCGTAAAATCGGCAGAACAGCAAACAATTATGCCCTGGACTATGTATAGTGGCATGAGTGAACACGATCTGGGAGCAATCTATTCCTATCTGAAAACACTCAAACCTGTCAAAAATCCAACTGTTCGATTCTCGCCATCAAAGAGTGAAATAGCTCATAAATAGATTATTATTTATGCCTGCTATATCCTTATTGAAAAGGAGCGACCGGTGAAAAGGAAGAGAAGTGGTTATATAATTAAAACCACTTCTCTCTATTTTATGAAGACAAGTTGTCAGTTAAGAATTTGTTGGCTGATCAACTTTTTGAGTATCACGGGTATTCTTTTGTACAGCAATAGCTGCAAACAAGCTAAGAAGGAAGGAGATGCCATAAAATCCCTTTTCACTTAGTGTAAGAGTCGCATTCCATAAACCTACTGTTAATAATAATATTGCCAACAAGGTAGAAAACCAGCTTAGCCCATAATAAATAGCTGTTACAGGTATACCTTCTAGCCTATCTCGTACACTCTTTTGCACAGATACGGCTGAAAACAATCCATACATTAATACTGTAAAATAATATCCTTTTTCATTTAACGCCATCTGGGCATTCCACAATCCGACGTTGTATGCTATAACGCCTGCAATAAGAGCTACCCATGATGCAGCAACAAAAGCAAATGAAGTTTGTTGCTGTACTGGTTGATTTTGATTCACTTTGTTTTGAGTTAGATTATTCCTACTCTTTGGCTTTTCGGTTTCGCCCCATACTCTTTTACTGGATTTTCTGGTTACTCCCATCTATTGATGATCGAAAGTAGAGAAAATAAACAATAAAAGCTTAAAATGTATATAAATTGCATATGTATGGAAATGTCGGTAGTAATTGCCTGATTACGAGATGGAATATTACTTACTGAGAGATGTTGTTGGTATTATAAGTGTTACTATTTGATGTTTTGTAATAGATATGTTATTATTACTTCAGATATCATACTCTATTTGTACTAGAGTATGATTATTTAGCTGGTATATTTATTGTCCTCACTACAATGCTATGGAGATAACAATTCAAAAACTATTCGATGACTCTCATCATGAGACTGGAATAATTATTACTGCTGCTGTGAATGCAGCTTTGACACAACAGTCTAAGGAGGAGATAGAGCAGTATCTGAAAGATTATGCTACATCTTTGTATGAACGGTCTATGACTTTTTATAGTGAGATTGATGACGAAATTGCCTCACTGGCATGTATCTGGAATCAATCGACATTGCCTAGAACATCTACTTTTTTGCCTTTGAAGTAGGATTGGTTGTGTAAAGTAGTACCTGCACTATTCGTCAAACAATGCAGATACTACTTTATAGCTTTTAAGCTTTCAACAATTGGTACTTGAAAGTTTGAGAACTTGGCTTCCAGCTATTATTAATCTGATTGCCAGTACTACATTTGGTATGGCTGAAATCTACCATTCATGTTAATTTTTTATATAAACTCTGTAACCATTGTCATACTGGTAAAGTGGAAACCTTTAACAACATGTACCACTTTACATTACCAAGATGAAAGAGTTATCATGTCTTGCACTCATATAAGTTTGCTATAGACAGCAGTAAAAAACTGGTCTACATAATGCTGGTCTTCAGGAAAATTATACACTTCTGTAATTTTCTCGCCTTCTATTTTCCAAAGAAGACATGACATTCCTTTAAAGTTAATACCATCTGAACGATTACTCCAGTTACGATGACAATCAATTACAAACTGGTCATTGACTCCCAACACAATAGGTTCCGCTTGGAAAGCTGATTTGGAAAGTTGAGCAAAGTAGTGTAACACTTCTTCTATTCCGTTTTTTGTACCACTAAGTGGATGTTTACCGGGAACAACCCAACGAATATCTTTTGAAAGGATCTGAGCAATAGTATTGTGATCATCTTGCACATATGCTTGGAAAAATTGGTTGATCAGGAAAAGATTCGGATGCACAACTGTCATAGAATGAATAATTTAAAATAATACAATAAGATTGAAAATAGTACTTTTACTATATCCATAAAAATACTAGTTTTGGTAGCAGCAAAAGTACCTTCATCTGATTTGTCTGGCTTGTTCGCAAACGACAAAGATTTATTCATATCCGCCATGTCTTTACAATCTATATCCTGTAGTACTGTAAGTGCTACTGTTTCAAAACCTGCTTTTGTATACCATGAGCTTTTGGGGAGGTTTCACTCTGATTGGCATCTTCATGACAGAGGGCAGTTAGTGTATGCAGAAAATGGATTTATTCATTTACGTATTGCCGAAAAACAGTTTTTACTACCAGGATGGCATGCAGTCTGGATCCCTTCCAATACCCTGCATGAAATGTGGTCTCATAGTCCGGATCTCATACTACATAGTATTGCCTTTCCGCCAGAAATATTAAATATGCCTGTTTTTGAAAAAATGTCCGTTTTTGCTGTTTCTCCATTGCTGCGAGAGATGATTCGGTATTCAGAGAAGTGGCATTTTCTAAATGAAGAAACTAATCAGGAAAAAACGTTCCTGCAAAGTATAGCAGATATCTTATCTGGGGAGATGAATCATTCTCATCAAACGTATCTCCCTGCTACAAAACACGAAGGACTGGCGCAAATACTTGTATATATACAAAATAACCTGGAAGAAAAAATCAACATTTCGTTTCTGGCTCAACATTTCGGATATTCGGAACGTAGCTTAACCCGTTTGTTTTCCATGCATCTGGGAATGCCTTTCTCCGGATACTGCAAAGTAGCACGAATGTTAAAAGCACTGGAACTTATTGAAAATGGAGAAGATAATGTATCACAGGTTGCACTTCAGGTAGGATATGATAGCCTGGCTACTTTTAGTAATACTTTTCTGGAAGTGTGTGGTCAACGCCCTGCACACTTGATTCAGGATAAAAAACAGAAAACTATTTCCAGAATGTAACTGATCAAAAAGTATAGAGCACTTGAAAAGCTGATTATCAATTAAAAGGGTTTGGATGGAATAAAAAATATACAGTAATATAAAGGCATAGGATCTACTCTTATTAGGCATAGAAATTTAGGGATTAGGAATGATTCACTAATCCTATTTTTTATGCAAACCGATACAAGCTCCGTTGCTGAATCTGAAGCTTTTTCCCTTACTCATAATAAGCAATTTTTTTCAACTCCTCATAGCTGGTTAGGTAAGCCCTATCCGCTAGGAGCTACCTATGACGGCAAAGGTGTCAACTTTGCGTTGTTTAGCGAACATGCAGAAGCTGTTGAATTGTGTTTGTTTGATATAAACAATCCTTCAAAAGAAACTACACGTATCCGTATTACCGAGCAGACAGATTATGTATGGCATATTTATCTGCCTCATATTAAGCCAGGACAATTATATGGATATCGGTTATATGGTCCTTTTGATCCTGAAAATGGCTTGTTGTTTAATCCTTCCAAACTTTTATTGGATCCTTATGCCAAAGCAATCTGGGGGGATATAAACTGGGATCCTTCCATGTTTGGATACAATATATTATCTGATAAAGAAGATAGATATCAGGATGCCAATACTGAGGATAATGCTGAACATACTATGAAATCAGTAGTAATTGATTCTGCATTTGATTGGGGGGAGGATGAGAAACCTGCTATTCCTATGCAGGACACTATTATCTATGAATTGCATGTAAAAGGTTTTACTGTACAACATCCCTCTATTTCTGAAAATATCAAAGGCTCTTATGCTGGAGTGGCTGCACCTGAGTCAATTGAATATCTGAAGAAGCTCGGAATTACGACAGTAGAACTGATGCCTGTACATCAGTTTGTTCAGGATAGTCATTTACAGGAGAAGGGTTTACGTAACTATTGGGGATATAATACCATAGGTTTTTTTGCTCCCCATCGGGAATATGCTTCTTCTACTGAGCCGTATGGTCAGGTAACAGAATTTAAGCAGATGATTAAGGATCTGCATAAGGCTGGTATTGAGGTGATACTGGATGTAGTATACAATCATACAGCAGAAGGCAATCATTTTGGTCCCATATTGTCCTTCAAAGGCATTGACAACCAAGCATATTACCGATTGGTCGAGGACAATCCTCTATACTATAATGATTTCACAGGTACCGGTAATACATTAAACATGCTGCATCCTCGTAGCTTACAGCTGGTTATGGATAGCCTTCGGTATTGGGTTACAGAGATGCACGTGGATGGTTTCCGGTTTGATCTGGCTCCGGCTCTGGCGAGAGGCTTATATGAAGTCGGTAAGCTTTCTAATTTCCTAGATACAATTCACCAGGACCCAATCATTTCACAAGTAAAACTGATCGCAGAACCATGGGATATTGGTGAAGGAGGCTATCAGGTAGGTAATTTCCCTGTGCAATGGGCTGAATGGAATGGCAAATACAGAGATTGCGTACGCAAATTCTGGAAAGGTGACGAAAGTCAGATTGCTGAACTGGCCTATCGTTTGAGTGGTAGTAGTGATTTATACCAGACAAATGGTCGGCTACCAAGTGCCAGTGTCAATTTTATTGTAGCACATGATGGTTTTACACTACATGATTTGGTAAGCTATAATGAAAAACACAATGACGCGAATGGAGAGGAAAATCGGGATGGACATAATGAAAACGAAAGCTGGAACTGTGGTGCAGAAGGACCAACCGATGATAAAGACATAATTGCACTTCGTGAAAAACAGAAGCGTAACTTTTTATCTACTTTACTACTTAGCCAGGGTGTGCCCATGATCTGTAGTGGTGATGAATATGGACGTACACAGAATGGGAACAATAATGCTTATTGTCAAGACAATGAAATTAGCTGGTTTAACTGGAACTGGACAGATGATCAAAAGAAACAGTTTGAGTTTGTTCGGGAACTGATTCGCATCCGGAAAGAAAATCCAATGCTTCATCGCCGCAAGTTTTTTACCGGGCGTCCCATCCATGGTAGTCACATAGCAGATATTCGCTGGCTTACTCCAAATGGCGAGGATATGACAGAAGAAGAGTGGAATAATGGACTGACCAAGTGCACTGGGATGTTGCTAAATGGCCAGGTGATGGATGAATATGATGAAAAAGGACAACATGTAAAAGGAGACATTTTGCTTTTATTGTTTAATAGCCATCATGAAACGGTTCCCTTTGTATTACCTGGTAAAAAGAATGAACCTGCCTGGCATTTGTGGATTGATACAGATGCAGGTGGTGTTAAACCTTCCAAACAAGTAGCATGTGGTACTGTGGTTCAACTGGCTGCCCGGTCATTTATGCTGTTCTGTCAGCCTGCTTAGGTTATGAGATATAAAGTCAAAGTCATTACCGATTTTACATAAATACAAGCAATTCAAATTTCTGAATGTCTATCCTGCTAGCAGGATAGCATTCTTTTTTATTTAGTGTTGACCAAGAAAAACAGATATAAGTCATGCGTAAGCCTATAGGCGCATTCTGGAATAACGGAAAAGGTTCTTTTACTGTGTGGGCTCCTTTAGTAAGTAAAGTTGAGCTTGAGATAACTTCTTCCGATCAAGAAATAGGAAAACGGATTTTGCCTATGAAGTCCGAGGACTTTGGTTATTGGACCCTTGAAGTAGAGGATGTAACTATAGGAGACCGATATGGATATAAATTAGACGATAGCCAGGCTTATCCTGATCCTGCATCCCGTTCTCAACCTGGTGGTGTTCAGGAATTATCAGAGGTTATTGCCAGTCAATCTTTTGAGTGGTATGACCAGCAATGGAAAGGAAGGCCTCTCAGTGAAATGATTATTTATGAACTGCATGTAGGGACTTTTACATCTGAAGGGACATTTGATACTATTATTGAGAAGCTTGATTATTTGCTAGAGTTAGGTATCAATACAATTGAGCTAATGCCTGTTGCACAATTCTCCGGCAATCGTAACTGGGGATATGATGGTGTATTTCCATTTGCTGCTCAAAATTCCTATGGTGGGCCTGATGGCTTAAAGAGGTTAGTGGATGCTTGTCACCAGAAAGGGATAGCTGTGTTTTTGGATGTGGTTTACAATCACATTGGTCCAGAAGGAAGTTGTATGCATCATTATGGCCCCTATTTTAGTACCAAGTATAATCCTGTTTGGGGGCATCCTTTTAATTTTGATGAACCGCATTCCGACGAGGTCCGTAACTATTTCATTGAAAATGCCTTGATGTGGCTCGATGAATGTCATATCGATGCTCTGCGTTTGGATGCTACCGATCATATTCTGGATTTTGGTGCAAAGCATTTTCTGATGGAGTTGTCTGAAGAAGTAAAAGCTTTGAGAGAGCGAAACGGAAAACACTATGTACTGGTGGCAGAACGGGATCTCAATGATGTAACGGTGTTACGTTCGTTTGACCAGTGTGGATATGGATTTGATGGCCAATGGCTGGATAATTTTCATCATGCGTTGCGTACCCTGGCTACAAACGACCGTGGACACTACTATGCTGATTTTGGAGAAATTACACATTTACAAAAGGCATTCGAACAAACATATGTATATAATGGAACTTATTCAAATTATCGGAAACGTACACATGGTGTACCTGCACAGGCATATGACTATAGTCGCTTTGTAGTCTTCTCTCAGAACCATGATCAGGTAGGAAATCGATTGCTAAGTGATAGACTTTCCACACAAGTCTCCTTCGATATGTTGAAAGTTGTTGCCGGAACGTATTTGTTATCGCCGTATGTCCCACTTTTATTTATGGGTGAAGAATACGCGGAGACTAATCCTTTTTATTATTTCATCAGCCATTATGATCTGGAACTGATACAGGCGGTCAGAGAAGGTAGAAAGAAAGAGTTTATGGGCTTTCAAAAAGAAGGAATGGAATATCTGGACCCGCAAAGCGAGGATACCTTTTTTCAGTCTAAGCTTTCCTGGAAATATCAGGAAGGAGAACATCTGGAGATGTGGAACTATTATCGCAAATTAATTCAGATACGCAAAAGCCATCCTGTATTCCGCAATTTTAATCGGGAGAATGTAAAGAGCTGGATTGAAAAGGATGCTGTACTACTTTGGTCTCAAGATCCTATTACACCTGAAGACTGTGTACTCTTATGTATAGCTAATTTTGGAAAGTCTATCAATGAAATTGCATTACCTGAAGGAACCTGGGAGCTAGTGCTGGATTCACAACTCTTTGGCCGAGAAGATACCGATGGAATTTCTTTGACAGACCCTGTCACAGTTTCATTACCTGCAGAAAGCTTTTTAGTCTATCAATGTGATCTTTCCAATCAAAAAAAGATAGCTATGTAATCTGCCCTTTAGTAAAACATCAATTCTGCAAAAAAAACTGAAATTTTTTACTGTGTATGAACATACCTGTTTCAACTTATCGTGTACAGTTGCATCGTGAATTTACACTCCGACATCTGAAAGAAATATTACCTTATCTTCATCAACTGGGAATTACTACTGTCTATGCTTCTCCTTTTTTTGAAGCAGTACCAGGTAGTACACATGGATATGATGTATTAAATCCTCATCGCATTAATCCGGAACTAGGTACAGAAGAGGACCTGATTGAGATAAGTGAGTGGTTGCATGAACATCGGATGACATGGCTCCAGGATATAGTGCCTAACCATATGTCTTCTCAAACTAGTAATGTTTGGTTGTATGATGTACTGGAAAAAGGACCTTTTTCGCCTTACTATACCTTTTTTGATATCAACTGGCACCATCCTAAATATACCGGACAACTTATGATGCCATTATTATCTAAACCTCTGGAAGAATTAGTAGTAGAAGGAGAACTTACACTTACATATGATGCAAAGGGACTACATTTACAGTATTATGAACATAGTTTTCCTATTGATTTCCGGCAGTATGCGTCTGTATTGAGTCAGATAAACGAAATTCAATCTGCTGTAGTTGTACCTGATTATTTTATACAATCTGCACAAGAATTTGCTGCTATTCAACCTGATCAGAAGCTGGATCTCACTAGTTGGGAGCAGTTTAAAGCAGAGCTTGATTCTTTTTTTCAGAAGGATACAAACTTAAAAGTGCTAAGAGAGTATTCCGGACATACTACTAAAACGCTGGATTTACTAAAAACTCAGAATTTTTGCCTTGCTGCCTGGCAAGAAGCTGACAAGAGTATGAATTACAGACGTTTTTTTACCGTTAATGAATTGATTTGTCTGCGTATGGAAAGTGAGCAAACTTTTGCTCATTATCATAAATATATAAAATCCTTAATAGATAAGGATATTATTCAAGCATTGCGGATAGACCATATAGATGGTTTGTACGCACCCAAAGCCTATCTGGATTGCTTGCACGAGCTGGTAGGTGAGGATACCTATGTTGTGGTAGAAAAGATTCTGGCCCCTAATGAATATATTCCCTCTGATTGGAAAGTACAAGGGACGACAGGATATGATTTTTTGTCGTTGGTGAACCGCCTTCTGGTAAGTGATAAATCTATTGAAGCACTCTCTGAATTCTATTCTCAGGTACATGTGCTGGCCTACGATTTTGAGGAAGCTGTATATAGAAAAAAATTGTTTATGCTGATTCACCATATGGGTGGTGAATTAGACAATCTGACAGAACAACTGGTGCAGCTATTTCCTGAGTATTCTATTACAGATGAAATGCGTAGTAACTATCGCCAGGTATTGGCTTACTGGATGGTCTCTTTTTCTGTGTACCGATTATATCTGGATGAGAAAACTCTGTCTGAAGATAATGCCAAACAACTCAAATTGGTTTTTGAACAGGCTAAAGCAAAAGCAAAAGCTCCTGCACTGGATAATGTATTTGAAGAACTACGTCCGATACTGGCGCCAGAACCTATTGAAGCAACCTCAAAAGAATTACGTTTTTTAATGCGTACGCAACAATTTACAGGGCCATTGATGGCTAAAGGAGTCGAGGATACAACATTTTATATGTACAATTTATTAATTTCCCGTAATGAAGTAGGTGACACTCCCCATATAGAAGAGAATGTAAATACATATCAATTCCATCAGGAGATGCAGAAGCGTCCTCTTACCACATTAAATGCCACCGCAACTCATGATACCAAACGAGGTGAAGATGTGCGGTTACGTATCAATGTGTTGAGTGAGATAGTGGAAGAATGGAAAGCAAAGGTTTTGGAATGGCAGAAAATTGCAGAAGGGTTTCGATTTTCAGAAGGAGGGCTTGTGATACCTGATCCTAATGATGAATATTTTTTGTATCAAACACTAGTAGGAACCTATCCTGTGCATATAGATCCGGAGAACGAAAATTATCACAGTCGTCTAAAGGAGTATATTACCAAAGTAATGAAGGAAGCCAAAGTACATACCAATTGGTCTGCACCAGATATAGTGTATGAAGGTAAAGCAATTGAGTTTGTCGATAACCTGCTGAGTAATCAGGCATTTATGCATTCTTTTGTTCCATTTGTGCAAAGAGTGGCAAAGTATGGGGCTGTTTATTCACTTATACAAACACTGATTCGGCTTACGGCGCCAGGCGTTCCGGATACCTATCAGGGAACAGAATTATGGGACTTTAGTATGGTTGATCCCGATAACAGACGACCTGTAAACTATCAGACCAGAAAGCAGGTGCTGAAAAATATAGTAACAGAGATGGACAATCCAATTTATCTTCAGGAAAAGCTTAAAAATGTACTGGATCCTTCGCTTAAATTATTTGTATTGCATAAACTATTATTGTTAAGACGACAATACCCTGAGTTGTTTTTACAGGGTGTATACAAACCTATATTGACAGCTGGAAAACATGCCCGTAAAGTAACTGCTTTTATTCGGGAATGGAAGTCCCAGATAGCATTGGTAGTATTTCCATTAGAGGTTGTCAGTTTATGTGAATCCGGATGTTTGCCTGTTGGAACTGACGTGTGGGAAGATACCTATCTGGGTTGGCCTGAAGAAAGTGACACAGTAGAATATGTAAATATTTTTACACATACATCTATTCACTTATCTTCCCGACAGCCAATAGGGGAGTTATTGTCAGTGTTTCCAATTGGATGTTGGATCAGGAAATAAGAAACTCATATAGTAGTATATTAGCTATCAAAGGAATGATAACCTCCTTTGATAGCATTTTTTTTGTACCTATCTATATAAGATATAGAAAGACACCTTTAAGCTGGCGATTAACAATTTAGTAATATTCGGGACACATTGAGTTAGTTTTGCTGATGTAGCTTTGCCCCGAAATAACAATTTCGCTGGCCTCACATACTCAAAAATCATTCGCTCTAGCCTCTCATAAAAGGGTGCACAGGTAAGTGTATTCTTAGCTATTCCTTATGTAACTGTTACCCACAGCTACAACTTCTATTCATTTTATATGAAATTCTTTACGTTTGTTTTACTGTACATAGTATGTGCAGTAAACGTGACTCTTTTTGCACAAACTACTAGTTCATCTTTAAGCGGGCGCATCACAGATAAAAATGGTGAAGTATTACCAGGTGCTACTGTTTCTTTAGTTCATAAGCCTACTAATCGCCAGTTAGGTGCATTAACCAATGCTGATGGGCGCTATAACTTTGTAAACCTGACTCCTGGCGGGCCTTATGAACTGACAATCACCTTTGTGAGTTTCAAGGCTGAAAAACGGGAAAATATTTATCTGCAATTAGGCGAAAAGCAGAAAATAGACTTCATCTTACAGGATGAATCAACGCAACTAGAAGAAGTGAAAGTTATTTCCAGTGCAGGGCAAGCCAAAATCGGAGCTGCTATTGGAGTAAGCAAGGAACAAATTCAGACTTTGCCTACTTTATCCAGAAGTTTCTCTGATTTTACGCGTCTTACTCCTCAGTCAAGCAATAACTCTTTCGCAGGTACAAATTTTCGGTATAACAACATTACTCTGGATGGAGCCATTAATAATGATGCGATTGGATTTAGTCCTTCATTGGGGGGATTAAGTGGTACTGCCAATCAGCCTGGTAGTAGTACCCGATCCAATTCCTTTAGTCTGGATGCAGTACAGGAAGTGCAGGTTCAGATTGCTCCGTATGATGTGAGTATTGGTAACTTTACAGGAGGTAGTGTAAATGCTGTATCACGTAGTGGTTCGAATGAAGTGACTGGATCTGTCTATGCATTTGGTCGAAGTTCTGCCATTACCGGGCATTACAAAGGAAGCGATCGTGTAAATGACGGAAAAATCAGCAGTGCATACCATGATTACCAGACAGGTTTCCGGATTGGATTTCCCATCATAAAAGATAAGCTCTTCTTCTTTACCAATGAAGAAATAGCCCGAAATCAGGTTCCTCAGTTTTTTCCTGCTGGTTCTCCAAATTATTTTATGTCTCAAGCTACTGCCGATGCTATTCGCAATAAGCTGATCACCAATTATGGATATGATCCAGGTGCTACAGGTGATTATTCTATTTATGCAAATAGCAATAAGTTCTTTAACAGGATTGACTGGAATATTACCAGCAAGCATCAGCTGGCTTTACGAAATAATACAGTTATCTCAGAAGCAACCAATCTGGAGAGAGGTTCATCAGAATTTCAGTTTGGTAATTACGACTTTGTGCAGAAGAACACAAACATAAGCACAGTCGCAGAACTGAAAAGCCGTTTTAGCAATCTCATCAGCAATAACCTGATCATAGGGTATACCGATATAAAGGATCGTCGGAATCCTGTAGGTATTATTTTTCCACAAATTCAGATTAATAATGTAGGTTCAGATCCAACTACAACGGGGAGTGGTACAGTATTACTGGGAACAAACCGGGAAGCGGGTATTTTTAACATGCGTCAGCAAACATTTGAAATCACAGATAATTTCAAATGGTTTCTCGGAAATCACAGTCTGACATTTGGAACACACAATGAGTTATATTCCATCAAATACAACTTCATCAATTCCTGGAATGGACGTTATGATTATAATAGCGTACAACAATTCCTGAATGATCAGCCAGCTCGTTTGCGTGCTATTTATAGTTTGAGTGGAGATAATTCACGTGATTATAACCTGAATAACTCACCTGCTCATTACAAAGTAAATATGTTCAGCTTGTATGCACAGGATGAGTTTACTATAAATAGTCGCTTTACACTTACCTACGGTTTGCGTGCAGATATGACTACTGTACCAAATACTCCACCGACAGATGCCCATGCTATTTTCCCGGATGCTTATACTTCCTCTGTATTGGACACACAAACAGGTACCACAACAACAGGTAATCCGACTTATACATTTGGACATACGGTTTCTTCTATCAGTAATAAGTATTTCGGACAGGTATATATTTCGCCACGTATTGGTTTTAACTATGATGTAAAAGGAAATCAATCTATTGTATTGAGAGGTGGATCAGGCATCTTCACAGGCCGCATTCCTTTTGCATGGCTTGGCTATTCATATGTGAACAACGGCGTAAACTTTGGCGCATTTGATGCACAGCCAACCTATTCTGGTTCGTTCACATCTCTACCTCTAACAGGGCAGACTTCTTCAGGTCAGTCCTACTCATTACTGAATCCAACCACGTTTCCGTCTGTTAATTCAAGCATTGCTCCTGGGTTAAATGCCCGTCGTGAACTGGATATCTTTGATAAGAACTTCAAGCTCCCACGTATGTGGCGTAGCAATCTGGCTATAGATTTCAATCTTCCACAAGGATATAAATTAACACTGGAAGCAATCTACACCAAGACACTTCAGGATATGATGATCAAACAGATTAACCTGAAAGACTCAGTCTATTATGCGGCGTATGATATAGAAAAACAGCAGCCTCTGTATTTACAAGGCGGTTCAACAGGAGGACGTGTATCGAACAACTTTTCCAGTGTGTATCTGATAACCAATACAACAAAGGGCTATCGTTATCAGTTGACTGCACAAATTCAGAAGGCATATCAATTTGGCTTAAATATCTCTGCCGCCTATACCTACGGTCAGTCAAAAGATATTCTGAATGGTATTCGTAACTCTCCTGAATCCGGATGGCAGTTGAATCAGAACCTGAATCCAAACAATCCTCAATTAACTTATTCAAACTTTGACATTCGGCACCGGATTGTGGCTACAGTAAATTATAAAAAGGCTTGGAGTGAAAAACTGACATCTTACATCTCATTTATTTTCACCGCTGAATCTGGCTCTCCGTTTACCTGGGTTATCGGAAGTAATAATCTGACGCGAAACGGACAACAGATAGATCTGGCTTATATTCCTAAGACATCCGACTTTAGCCCTTCTGAAGGTACAGGTTCGTTTAAAATGGTAGATATAAAAAATAGTGATGGTTCTGTAAAAGTTTCTGCTGCACAACAATGGCAGGATTTGAATAAATTTATCGATGGGAATTCCTATCTGAGTTCTCGCAGGGGACAGTTTACTGAACGAAATGGTGCCCGTACACCCTGGAACAATCGTCTGGATGTGCGTCTGATGCAGGATTTCAACTTTAAGGCGGGTACTCGTAAACATACCATACAGGTATCTTTCGACATGATCAATTTTACCAATTTGCTAAGTAAAACCTGGGGCATTGTGTATTTTGTTCCTAACACACGTAGTTCATCTGTCAACACAGGTCTTACTGTGACTCGTTCTGCGACAAACAGCAGTGAGCCAACGTATACATTTACAACACCTACTTCTACCTATTCAATAGATCAGTTTAACTCCCGCTTCCAGGGGCAGTTAGGACTCCGTTATCTGTTTTAATTAGTGATTTTAAAGTATCTTATATATCCCCACATAACTCAGCTATGTGGGGATTTTTTATTGCTATATAAAATGGGTTTCCCTGGCATTTATAACTAAAACAAGACTTCCTGCTTTCGTTTCTTCTGCTATTTTTGGTTTTATCAGCCTGATTTTTTTACTTTGCCAGTAACCACCTCTTAAAAGCTGAGTTATGTTTTAATATAATCGGCTCTATTTAAGCCCAGTAAAACTCTCCATTTTTCCATTCTGAAAACTCAGAATGTACATACTTAGTACACTGTATCCTAGTTTAACTCACTGTGTTCGAATGAAAATTTCCCAGAAGATATATATAGGTTTTGGGTTTGTCATATTTTTTGCGATTGTGGATCTGATCGTAAATTATCAGTTATCTAATAAGGTAATTCGTAACATGGAATTTCTTTCCCGTTCCGAAACCATTTTGCGTAACTCAAACAGACTGCACAAAAGCATCATCCAGATGCAGAGTGGTTTGCGAGGATATCTTCTTGCCGAGAAAGAGACTTTTTTGGATTCCTATTATGCAGGCCTTAAAGAAATACCTCCCATATTTCGGGAAGAAAGGGAAATTGTGAAAGGTAATGCAGAGCAGTTGCGTTGTCTGGATTCAATTGCCATGTTACATACCGAATGGATAGAATATGCCAATGCACTCATTAAAGCCAAGCAGGAAAGTCTGGAAACTACAAAAGGCAAAGAAGTCTATATGGAGCTTTTTGAGAAGAAGCAACGAAGGGGAGTTGGTCAACAATTAAATGACGTTATAACGTTAAAATTTAAAGAGTTTGATCAATACGAGTATTACGTACGTAACAGGAGGCAGCAGAGGCTTCGTGATTCTATCCGATACACAAACTTTGTTTCTGCTTCGTTAGCTATAGGGTATATTACCATTGCCATTATCACCGGTTTTTTTGTTGTTAAGACAATCACCCGCCGGATCTATAGTATGGTAAGTCTAGCTGAGAAAATATCACAGGGTACATTTTCTGTTATCAAAGATCAGGAAAATGATGAACTGACCCATTTGTCTCGATCCTTAAATATCATGTCTCAAAAACTGCAGCATTCTTTTGCCGTTTTGACAAAAAGAAATCAGGAACTGGATCAGTTTGCCTATGTGGTTTCACACGACTTAAAAGCTCCTTTAAGAGGAATGTACAATATTCTTCAGTGGATAGAAGAAGATCTGGAGTCAGAACTATCTGACCAACTGAAGAAATACCATACAAAGATGCGTGGACGTATTATCAGACTGGAAAGTCTAATTAATGGACTGTTGCAATATGCCCGTATTGGTCGTAAAACAGAGTCTATTGAGATTGTCCATGTAGGCCAGATAGTGCAGGAAATTGTAGAGTTGCTGGTACCTGCCAGTTGTAAGGTAAATCTGCCATCTTCTATGCCTGTATTACAGACCAAACGTCTTTACCTGGAACAGGTATTCTCAAATCTGATAAGCAATGCAGTAAAATATAGTAAGAAAGAAGATTGTATTATCACCATAGATTGGACTGACGTGGGTGAATATTATCAGTTTTCAGTTGCAGATAATGGAATTGGGATTGCACCCGAATACCATCAAAAGATATTTACGATTTTTCAAACCCTGCGTGAGAAAAACGAAGCAGAAAGCACCGGTATCGGTCTGTCTATTGTCAAAAAAATTGTTGGCGAACAGGAAGGGGAAATATGGCTAACCTCCCAATTGGGGGAAGGCTCTATTTTTACGTTCACATGGCCAAAGTTTACCAGTTTAAATAATAATTGATATGCAAGTAAAATCTATCTTACTGATTGAGGATGATGAACTGGATGTAATTAGTTTCCAGCGTTCTTTGAATAGCCTCAATATGGAGCATCAGCTATATACTGCTTATAATGGTATTGAAGCATTGGCTATGCTCAGAGGTGATGGAATGCCTAAAATAGATCCTCTTCCAGATGTAATCGTGTTGGATATAAACATGCCGCGGATGAATGGAATCGAATTTCTCAGAATATTGAGAAGTGATTCCGACCCGGAACTGTCTTCTATCAGAGTATTTATTATGACTACATCTTACGAAGATTATGATCGACAGATGACGGAGATGCTAGGAGTATCAGGATACCTTATTAAGCCATTGAATTTTAATGAAAACACGAAACGGGTGTCTTCACTGGATAATTTTATGCAGTTTCATATTCTGAAAATAGTAGGACAATAAACACTATATATCTTTTCATACGGGTTGTTTGTTGGTTCTTAACTGAAAAAATGTGCCTTTAAAACGGAAAAATAACAGGAAGAACACTATTTTTGAACGTCTGTTTTTTAAAACATCCCTATGGCAGAAGTTTTTAAAGCGAATAAAGTATTCTTTGTCCTGTATGGAATATTTCTGATTGCAGGAGGAATCTGGCAGGTAGTATGGTCGCCTACCCAGATATTTCTAGTTATTAATGGAGCTAATCATCCATTCTTTGATACCTTTTTTCAGTATTTCACAAATGTAGGTGACGGAGCTTTCTTCGCTGCTGTGATTATTCTGTTTTTGTTTATCAGGTATCGGTATGTATTAATTGGCTTGGGTAGTTTTGCTCTGAGTTCACTGCTGGCGCAAGGATTAAAACGCCTTGTATTTGCAGATGTTTTACGTCCTAAAGCTGTATTCGAGGGATCTTCCTATACATTGCATTGGGTGGCAGGGTTAGAAATTCATTCAAGCCATAGTTTTCCTTCCGGACATGCCACTACTGCTTTTGCAGTCTTTTCTTTGCTGAGTATTATTCTAAAGAACCAGTTGTCTGGCTTTCTGTTTTTTACCTTGGCTTTTCTAGCAGCTTATTCCCGCGTATATCTGGGTCAGCATTTCTTTGCAGATATTTATGCTGGATCTTTCATTGGGGTAAGTAGTACTGTTTTGATGTATCTGGTTATAGAACGGTTACTTGAAAGGAATCCCAAAAACTGGTATCAACAGAATATTCTGCGACTTTAAGCTTGGAGCTTCTGAATAACAATAGGTCAAAATAGTTTGGATGCTCATTAATCTGACAAATTGCATTACTTTTGTGTGTGTCTTACTAAACAAACTATACTAATCCGTGAATACTTCCGTAACTGCTCAAAAATCTATATTTAACTATGAACGCTGGAAAACTTCTTTGCCTGAAGACCAGCGTCGCTATCAGCAGGCATCACCTTATCCCCATATCTTTTTAGATAACTTTCTGGAAGAATGGGCTGCTGACGAAGCATTGTCCGAATTTCCAGCTGTAAAAGATGCAGGATGGATACACTATGTCCATGTAAATGAAAAGAAACATGGATTGAATAAAATGGACATGCTTCCTCCATTTGTCCGTTCTGTTATTGAAGAACTCAACTCTCCTCAGTTTGTTGAGTATGTAAGCAAGCTAACAGGCATTCCTAATTTGCTGCCTGATGATATGCTGGAAGGTGGGGGACTGCATCAGTCGGGACGGAATGGCTTCTTGAATGTGCATGCCGATTTTACAGTACATCCACACAAACGTAACTGGCGTAGACGTGTCAATGTACTCGTATACCTTAACAAAGATTGGAAGCCTGAATACAGAGGAGATCTGGAATTATGGGACCGTCAGATGAAAGGAGTGGTACAGAAGATTTCTCCTATATTCAATCGTTGTGTAATTTTTAACACAGATGAAGATTCCTATCATGGGTTGCCTGATCCAATATTGTGTCCGGAAGATATGACCCGTAAATCCATTGCCTTGTATTATTTTACAGAAGAGTCCGTAACACCAAAGTTGCGTTCAACCAATTATCAGGCTCGTCCGCAGGATGGTGCTAAATCCATTCTGATCTGGCTGGATAAAAAACTGGTTGCTACATATACAACGGTAAAGCGTACATTTGGAATTGATGATGCCTTTGTGAGCAAAGTATTAAACTTCTTTAGTGGAAAGAAAAAATAACTGAATACCAATTGGGGTGTTATAGAAGGGTGAATATACCTTTTATAACACCCTAATTATTTTAACTGCTAACCTCTTACATCACTTGAATAAACAACTTTTGTATTCAGTCCTGATCGCGCTGGTGGCAGGATTGTTCTTTCTTCCATTCTTGGGTGGAGTCCGTCTGTTTGACTGGGATGAGATCAACTTTGCTGAAATATCCCGTGAGATGATTGTATTAAATGATTATTTACGGGTACACGTAGATTTTTTACCATTCTGGGAAAAGCCTCCTTTTTTCTTCTGGCTACAATCGGCTGCTATGCACCTTTTTGGTATTGGAGAGTATGCGGCCCGGTTTCCTAATGCCATTTGTGGTATGATAACCCTGGTATTGCTATTCAGAGTTGGAGCTAAACTATATGATGTGCGTTTCGGATTGTTGTGGGCGGGAGCATATATTGGGTCAGTATTGCCGCATCTCTATTTCAAATCAGGTATTATAGACCCCTGGTTCAATTTGTTTATATTTTTGGGTTTACTCGGTATTATCCTTTTTTACTGGAAAAAAGACCAGTTTGTTGGCATTTTACTATTCCGAAATAAATACAGCTATCTGTTATTCGGAGGTTTTTTGCTTGGAGTAGGAGTGATTACAAAAGGCCCCGTTGCATACCTGATTGTTTGCCTTACCTTATTTGTGTACTGGCTTGTGAATCGGTTCTACTTTTTCATTAATGCCTGGCATTTTCTGTTGTTTAGTTTTATGACCTGTGTCATGACTCTGGCATGGTATGGATTAGAGACATGGCAACATGGACCCTGGTTCATTAATGAATTCATGAAATATAACTACCGGCTTTTTAGTACCCCTGACGCCGGACATGCAGGATTTCCTGGTTATCATTTTGCTGTATTACTGGTAGGCTGTTTCCCTGCTTCTATCTTTGCTCTTAGAGCTTTCCGTAATACCCCACAGCAATTTAACTATCAGCGTGATTTTAAACGTTGGATGATTATTCTGTTCTGGGTAGTACTGATTCTATTTACAATAGTGAAATCCAAGATCGTGCACTATTCGTCCATGTGCTACTTTCCGATGACTTACCTGACTGCACTAACTATTTACCAGATGTGGGAAGGTAAAATTCGTTTTAATGGATGGATGCGTTTTGGATTAATTGCAGTAGGGTCGTTGTATTGTATTGCAACCATCGCTCTACCATTTTTAGGACGGCGTATTGATTTAGTAAGACCTTTTGTCGAAAAAGATCCTTTTGCCTTAGCTAACCTAGATGCCAATATCAATTGGTCATTGTGGTGCATCATTCCTGGTATAATACTTCTTATTGCTATTGTAACAGGTATTCGTTTTCTGAACCGGAACCAGCCTGAAGAAACTATGAAAGGGGCTATTGCCTTCTTTGCTGGTACAGCAGTATTCGTATTGGCAACTCTTATAGCATATATTGGTCGTATCGAAGGGATCTCTCAGGATGCTGCTATGCGCTTTTATGAAGCACAACAGGGAAAAGATGCGTATGTCGTAACACATAAATTCCGGAGTTATGGCCGATATTTTTATCCTAGAGAACCAAACCATGCCAATCCCAAACGTCATGATATGGATTGGTTATATTATGGGGATATCGATAAAGATGTTTATGTAGTAGCCAAAATCACTTCCGAAGCAGAAACAGATACAATACATACATTGAAGAAAATAGGAGAGGAAAACGGATTTCTGTTTTATAAACGCGAAAAGAAGAAGTAAAATACCATTTCATAAATGTCATCCTGGAAGCCTTCCTTTATTAGGAAGGCTTTTTTGTTATTAGAATTATGTATTGATACAGGAATGATTTTTTATCTGCTTATTACAAAAGGACAGCTATGACAAGGATTGAAAATAGAGATAATCTGCTTACAGACCCTATGACATTGGAGCAGAAACTATGGGAAGCTCATTTACGCTTACAAACATTATATGGTGAACAGGAATTAATTAGTAGGAGAGAGCCTATGCGAGAATTAATCTCGACAGTATTATCTCATAGAACCACTCATGCCAATGAAGAAGAAGCTTACTGGCGGATGTTTGAAAAGTTTGGGACCTGGGAAGGGATTAGGGATGCTCCTTATGAAGAGTTGGTGAAAGCACTTTCACCAGCACAGTTTCCTGAACCAAAGGCGGCTTATATACAAAAGATCCTGACACAGATCTTTAATGAGAGGGGAGAAGCCAATATCGGTTTTTTGAAAGATATGTCATTGGAAGAAGGGCTTGAGTGGTTGTACTCATTGCCAGGAGTAGGATTAAAAACAGCTGCTCTGGTATTGCTGTTTAACTTTCATAAACCTGTATTGCCTGTAGACACCCATGTACACCGTGTTACACAACGGTTAGGTGTAATTGGTCCAAAGATCACTCCTGATAAAGCCCATGCTCTATTGCTGTCTTTGTTACCGAAAGACCCCAAGGTATTATTTAATTTTCACAAACACTTCTATTGGCATGGACAGCGTGTTTGCAAATGGGCCGAGCCTAAGTGTAGCCAATGTCCGTTGCCCAATATTTGCAACTGGTATCAGGAGCATAGAGCTACTAACAAATCAGAAAACATACCCGCTGATAATTAATAGATCAGTGGCAGGTAAAGATAAGCCATTTGTCTGCCACTGGTACAACTATTATTTCAGCAGTTTCCATTTCATCAAACCTATCTTAGTCAGGAAATAAAACAGGGAAACTTTAAGTACACCCAATCCATAAGTAACACTGCGTGAAAAGTTTATGGACGAAGCTTCTTCAAAGTATTTGGTGGGACAGGTAACTTCTCCAATCTCATAACCTTTGTAAAAAATCTGTGCTATCATTTCATTATCAAAAATGAAGTCATCAGAGTTAGGGGTTAAATCAATACTCCGTAAGACTTCGCCAGAGAATGCTCGGTATCCTGTATGATACTCAGATAGCTTCTGATTCATTAAGATATTTTGAGAAAGAGTCAGAAAACGGTTTGCTATGTATTTATACATAGGCATACCTCCTTTAAGAGCTCCCTTACCCAAAATACGGGATCCAAACACTACCGGATATAATTCGTTCCCAATAATGGATACCATAGCTGTAATTAGCTTGGGAGTATACTGATAGTCTGGATGCAACATTACTACTATATCTGCATTGAGACTTAAAGCAGTAGCATAGCAGGTTTTCTGATTGCCACCATATCCTTTATTTTGTTCATGTCGGATTATGGTTTTAATTCCCAGCTTTTTTCCAACTTCTAAAGTATTGTCGGGACTAGCATCGTCTACCAATACAACTTCATCCACAATATCAAACGGTATTTCGCGATAAGTTTGTTCTAATGTAAGAGCGGCATTATAAGCCGGTAATACAATAACTACTTTTTTATTATTATACATGGCTGCAAAATTAGAGAATACAATCTTGTTCGCCAATAGTTTGAGCAGGCATGTGTTTTTATTTTATGTATTGATTGGGATTTTATTGGATATGAGGTAGATTTCGGCTAAAAATGATTATAAGAAACCTATCGCAGTGCAGTTTTTACTATTTTTACTAATCCGACAACTATTTTTTCTGCATGATTTCAAACGAAGCTATCTTCTTTTTACTTTTTAATGCATTCATTATTGGGATGCTTTTGTTGGATCTGGGCGTTTTCAGCAGGAAAAGTCATATCGTCAGTTTTAAGGAAGCTGGTGCCTGGAGTGCTGTGTGGGTAATGTTTGCACTGGCTTTTTATGTATTTCTGAATAATTATGGCTATCTGATCCATGACATAGATACCAATGCCAAACTTGTTTCTATAAAAGAAAAGTATTCAGAACATGTAAAGTTTTCTACTACAGACTTTGAACTGAATAAGCGGCTGTACATGGATAATATGTCTCTTGAGTTTATCACTGGATATTTGATGGAGTATGCATTGTCTGTGGACAATATTTTTGTCATGTTGCTGATATTTAGTTCTTTTAATGTAAAGGAGATTTACTATAAGAAAGTGCTTTTCTGGGGGATCTTAGGAGCTATTGTGATGCGCTTCACCTTTATCTTTTTAGGAAGCAGCTTGATTCAGAAGGCAGACTGGGTTTTATATGTGTTTGGAGGCTTTCTGGTATTTACCGGAATACGGATGTTTATCAATCGTAATGAAGATGAACAGATAGAACCACATAATCATCCGGTCGTAAAATTTGCTTCCAAATACTTCTCTGTAACACCAGGTTTTGTTGGAAATCACTTTTTTGTAAGAAAAGACCATAAGCTAATGCTTACTCCATTATTTTTGGTTGTACTCATAATCGAGTTTACAGACCTGATTTTTGCTGTAGACTCCGTACCTGCTGTCTTTTCTATTACCAAAGACCCCTATATTGTTTATTTCTCCAATATCTTTGCTATTATGGGTCTGCGGTCTATGTTTTTCTTTCTGACCAATATCATGCACCTGTTCCATTACCTGAAGGTAGGGTTATCGTTTCTGATGTTGTATATAGGAGGCAAGATGCTGGCACATCACTATCTGGAGGAGATTGGATTTAAGACGCAATATTCACTCTACATTATTTTAGCTATTCTGGTAATTAGTATTGGCGCATCTTTGTTGTTTCCTCAGAAAAAAGAGGAAATCACAGACAAGCCAGAACCTCCACAAAATTCTCCAGAAACAAAAGACGAATCCTGGATGGAAAATTATTAATAGATAGATTAAAGGAAAACTGCCTGGCAATTACTTATGCCAGGCAGTTTTTTTATTGTCCTTGTTCTTCTGCTTCTTTCTTCAATAGTTCTGTTAAATAATGACACAAATCATTCATAGCATCCGACATTTTCTCATCTCCGGTAGCTCTTAGCATTGTATCGCTCAGTGTCCCAATAATATCAATACAGAATTGTTTCATATCCTGGACAGGCATCTCCTTTGTCCAAAGGTCTACTTTCATTGTACCTTTGTGATACATATCCCATATTGCAATAGAAACTGCTCTGGTTTCGTCAATACCTTCATTAGGGTTATCAGTAGCATGCCAATGAATTTTTTCCGGAACACTGTCATTGTCTAATACTACATCAAAATGTATTTCTGATTTTTTCACAGGTATAAGGTTAAGGTTTTTGTCTAAACGCTATTCAAATCGCTCAGGTTCATTTGACCAGCTAAACCACAAAAATAGTCTAAATATTTTAAATGATCATGACTGTTTACTTCCTGTCGTTTTTCTGAATAAATGTGAAGTTATCACTGTCTTTTAAAATTTATATTTTCATGAGGAAAAACTATTACGCTTTAGTAGGAGGAGTTTTATTGTTTTTTATTTCCCTGGTAAGTCAGGCTACAGATGTTGACTCTACTGCCATATATCAGGCTAAGATTGACTCTATTGAGAATTCACTAAAATATCAGCATGGTACAATAAAACTGGAAGGGGGAATTGGAGAGGTAACTATTCCAACAGGTTTTAAATACCTGGACCCCAAGCAGGCCGAGTATGTACTGACTGACTTGTGGGGTAATCCCAAACAATCTACCTTAGGATTAATTGTGCCTGAAAACCAAGGTGTACTGGGTGACAAAGCATGGGCATTCAATATTCAATATGATGAAATGGGCTATGTTAAGGATGATGATGCCGATGATATTGATTATGAAGAATTGTTAGAAGAAATGCAGAATGATATTGTTGAAGCAAGCAAAGAGCGAGTAGCACAGGGATACGAGCCGATTAAACTTGTAGGCTGGGCCAACAAACCTTTTTATGATGAAGATCGGAAAATCCTGCATTGGGCTAAGGAGATCAAGTTTGGTGATGAGGAAGTGAATACACTGAATTATAATGTCCGTGTTTTGGGACGTAAAGGGGTATTGGTGTTAAATGCGATTGGTTCTATGCAGGAATTGCCTGTCATCAATAAGAATATAGACAAAGTGTTGAACATTGTCCAGTTTTCAGATGGGTATAAGTACTCTGACTTTAACCCGGATGTTGACGAAGTAGCTGCTTATACTGTAGGTGGATTGGTGGCAGGAAAAGTTTTGGCAAAGGTAGGTATACTAGCATTTGTTGGTAAGTTTTTTAAAATAATTGCAGTAGCAGTTATTGGTGGGGTATCTGCTTTGTGGAAATGGCTTACAGGTCGAAGGAAAGATGATACAGAGTTAGCGACTGCAACAGACGAAACTCCAACCAGTGAGGCATAAAAAAAGGGCATTTTGCCCTTTTTTTATGCTCTTGTATCTGTAACCAGAGAGTTTGTTGATATTCTGGCTCCGCTGGTTGTCAATATTTTGTCTACTTCTTTTACCAGATATAAGGAAGCTTCAATTTCGTCTTTACGTATAGAAACACTTTCAATATTAAATCCGAAAGGAATACCTTTGTACTTGCAGAATGCTACCAGCTCGTTGGCGATATGTAACGATAATTCTACTGAACGTTGAAGAATATCCTGGCAGTTAGCTAATTCGTTTTTTAACCAGATAGGCATGTGAATGCCTAACCATTCCATAAAATCAATTGTTTTTAATGAACCGCATGTGGTTAATGTAAAAATAATGGTAGGTAGTGGACGTTGATGGGACTGACAATAAAAATACAAGTCAGATAATACATTTTTTGTGTACTCTACATTGTATACACACTGAGAAATAAAGAATGAACAACCTGCTTCCATCTTCTGAACAATTTTCAAATGTTCATTTCGACCACTCTGATGTCGTTCAGAGATGGTAACCCCTCCTAACAGAGCATTCTGATTGTGTGTATTCCATATATCATAAGCTTCTGACAGTCTAAGTTGAGTTACCTGATCTCTGGATGGAGCCCCTACAAAAACAATAGCACAAGGTTGTTGCTGAATATCTTGTATCCAGGTTGATAATTCTCCTCCTGAGAGTTTGCCCACAGACCGATAAATTATTTTTGGAATAGCAAGTTCATGCAGATAAGAGGTTGTATAATTATAAGCATCAATAGTTGGTAAAAACGGAAAAGGACGTTCCTGTGAATTACGATTCGACTCATCCTGCAAATCATAGATGACCATACCATCGATAGGCAGGCTTTGTACATTTGCAATTCGTTTTTGTGAAATCTCCAGTGTCTTTTCTGAAGTGTTTTGTGCTTTGGGAGGAGTGATCCCATAAAGCAAAATACCTGATTGCTTATTTTTTACCTTATCAAAAAACATGAGTGGATTACATTGAATGCGACCCGCAAGATACTGTTTTTTGTAAAGTAATGTATAGATGAATAGGCATAAAATCCTTTCAGCAAAAGATTATTGCAGAAATAGCAGAGAAATGTGTTGATTCCTGACTATCTACAAGTTTATTTCCATTTCAGGAATTTCTCCTTCTATGATTAACTTTCCGGCAGTGGCGTTTCGAATTTCATCGACAGATATACCAGGAGCACGTTCCAGAAGTTTAAATCCACCTTCTGATAATATATCCAGTACGGCTAGTTCTGTTACAATTTTTTTGACACAACGTAGTCCTGTAATAGGAAGAGTACATTGAGGCAATAGTTTGGACTCTCCTGCTTTATTGATATGCTGCATGGCTACAATAATGTTTTGTGCGGAGGCAACAAGGTCCATTGCTCCACCCATACCTTTAACCATCTTACCAGGAATTTTCCAGTTGGCAATATCTCCATTTTCTGAAACTTCCATAGCGCCAAGTATGGTAAGGTCAATATGTTCTCCCCGGATCATTGCAAAACTGGCCGCCGAATCAAATAACGCAGAGCCTGGGAGTGTAGTAACAGTTTGCTTACCTGCATTGATCAAGTCTGGATCTACCTCGTTTTCATAAGGGAATGGTCCCATTCCCAATAACCCATTTTCGGATTGTAATACTACGTCAATAGAGGAAGGGATGTAATTGGCTACCAGTGTTGGAATACCAATACCCAAATTTACATACATACCATTTCGAACTTCTTGTGCAATTCGTTTGGCTATTCCATTTTTATCAATCATACACTAATTGGTTTCTGAGAAGAGATATTAGTTGCGGACAGTGCGTTGTTCAATACGTTTTTCGTAGTCAGAGCCTTGAAAGATCCGCTTTACATAAATGCCTGGAGTATGTATCTGGTTAGGGTCCAGTTGACCCGCTGGTACTAGTTCTTCTACTTCTGCAATGGTAATCTTGCCTGCTGTTGCCATCATTGGGTTAAAGTTACGCGCTGTGCCTTTGTAAATCAGATTGCCTGCCGTATCTCCTTTCCATGCCTTTACAATGGAAAAATCGGCGCGTAGCCAGCGTTCCATCAGATATAATTTTCCATCAAACTCCCTAGTTTCTTTTCCTTGTGCTACTTCTGTACCTACGCCAGCCGGAGTAAAAAATGCAGGGATACCTGCACCGCCAGCTCGAATACGCTCTGCTAAAGTGCCTTGAGGGAGCAATTCTACTTCGAGTTCACCGGAAAGCAACTGACGTTCAAACTCTGCATTTTCTCCAACGTAAGACGAAATCATTTTTTTTACCTGCTTTTGTTTGAGCATCAGTCCAATCCCGAAATCGTCTACACCTGCATTGTTGGAAATACACGTCAGATTTTTGACTCCTTTTTGTAGCAGGGCAGCAATGCAGTTCTCTGGAATACCACATAATCCAAATCCACCAAGCATAAGTATCGCGCCATCAAAAATATCGGCAATGGCAGCATCTGCGTTGGCAACAACTTTATTAATCATAGCAACAAGAAAAATAATGATACTGACAATATAGAATTTTTGTTGGTACGAAGAGAAATTAAATAAAGAATATTTAAAAACTCAGATAAAATATAAATAAAGGATGTGGTGACTATACAAGAGTATCAGCGGACTGATAGTGGAAGAGAATAATCAGATCTCTGTTAAAATAAAAAGAGCATCAGAAGTCTGATACTATCAAGAGATAATCGGAGTTCTGGTTGGAATTTGGTTTGAGAAGAAAATAATCTGATAGATATAAAGATTAGAGATCTATCAGAAGCCTGATAGTAAATGGTGTTAATCTTCCAGAATATTATTCATGAAGGTACACTTGGTTGCTATCCAGGCTACTAAACACACCAGTGCCCAGCGGAGATATATCTGATAAAAGTCTTCTGTGTCTTTGTAACGTGCTTCTGTAATAGGAGCTTTTTCATAGGCATCGATCTGCTTGAAAATACTTTGTAAAGCAGCTGCATTGGAAGCGCGATAAAACCGTCCATCTCCGATTCGCGATATTTCACGCATGATGGTTTCGTCAACCGTATTATTTTGCTGGACGATTTTGCCTTCAGAATTGACTGCCTGTACCATACCTTCACGTCCAACCAGAATGGTATATAGTTTAATTTGATTAACCTTAGCCAACTTGGCGGCTGTAAGAGGATCTATATTACCCGCCGCACTTTCACCATCACTGATGATAATAGCAACTTTTGATTTGGAATTCGATTCACGCATTCGGTTAATAGTGACCGCGATAGCTGTACCCAAGGCTGTTTCAGGATTCTGAATCATATTTTGATTGATATCTCCGAGCAAGTGATTCAGTAAATCATAGTCTGTTGTTAAAGGAGCTAATGAATAGGCATCGCCTGCAAATACTACCACGCCAATCCGGTCCTGAAAACGATTATTGACAAAGTTTTTAGCCAGCTTCTTCGCTACTTCCAGTCTGTTGGGTTGAAAGTCAAGAGCCAGCATGGAACGGGATACATCCATAACCAGCATAATATCTATACCCATAGAGGAGAGTTCAACTCGTTGATTGATACGTTGAGGACGAGCTAATGCTATAATGATCAGTGCAACTACCATCGAAACCAGAAGATCTGGTATAAATCGTAACAGACTTGTCAATGACCAGTAAAACCTTTTGCCGGGCATCGTAAGCGCCAGCTTCTGCCGAAAACGAACAAATAACAGCCAGCGTATTGAAAATAAAAATGGGATAAGCAATAGTCCGTACAAAAAGAGTTTCTGACCCCATGTAAAACTACGTAGTGTCTCGGGTGAAAACCAGGAAAGGGAGTACCATTCAGGTGTCAATTTTCAAATAAGTTAAGTCTGTTGTCAGAGTGTTAACAGTTATCCCTATTATTCACTCACAAAATGTATCTTTGCCCAAAGTTACGCCAGTATTTAGAAAAAAATAAGTTTTTCGTTTCTCGTTTTGCTTTGGTCTGTTACTACTATATAGAGAACCATACCAGAAAGAGAAATTTCCATCCAACCATGATTGTAATTAGGGAGATTGCTTATCTGATTCGTAAAGAAGTGCTGCTAGAATGGCGGCAAAAGTATGCATTGAATGGCATGCTGTTATATATTGTTAGTACTGTTCTGATTTGTTATCTGAGCTTCAGTTCTCGTAATGAAGGTATAAGTCCTCCTACCTGGAATGCTTTGTTCTGGATTATTTTGCTGTTCACAGCTGTCAGTGCTGTTGCAAAGAGCTTTATGCAAGAACGTGCCGGGCGACTACTTTATTATTATACGTTGGCTAGTCCCCAGGCTATTATTCTTTCCAAGATAATATACAATACCTTGTTAATGAGTTTGATTGCCTTAATTGGATATTTTGTCTATGCTATGATGTTAGGCAATCCGGTTGATGACAAACCCTTATTTATTTTTACTATTCTGCTAGGTAGTTTTGGATTTGCCTCAACATTGACTATGGTATCGGGTATTGCTTCCAAAGCAGGAAATAATAGTGTTCTGATGGCTATACTGAGTTTTCCTATTATACTGCCTATGCTACTGATGCTCATCAAGGTTTCCCGCAATGCAATGGATGGCTTGGATCGATCAGTAATAATGGATGAATTGAACACATTACTGGCACTCAATGCTATTGTAGTAGCTTTGTCCTATATGTTGTTTCCTTATTTGTGGAAGAGTTGATTCGCCCTTAATTATGCAACATTCTATTTACTTACTGATACAAAGGATGATGAGGAAATAGTTGTTTCTGGGATATGGTTTCTAAAATAAATCTTTTACTAAGCTAGTTCGTTTGGTTGAAGTCTATATTCTTCTAAGATAAAAATAGATGCAATTCCACTACTAATCTCCAGAATATCAGCTGAACTCAGATATTTTACGTTTCAAATAGCAAAAAATGATTTCTGTCATTTCAGATTTTGAATTATTTGGCGTTTCGCATTTATTTTGGTTGTACCTTTGCAGTCAACTTATTTGTGTAACAACAGGCGCTTACCAGATATTGTTCTGACTGGTGCTTCTGATAGTTGTTCCTTTCTCTGAGATACTCTTTTATGATAGCATTATTTTATAAATCATGGTGGAAAGTTCTGACAGTTATTCTGTTGCTTTACACCATTTTAGGTGGCTTTTTAATGCCTGTTCCCAAACTGCCTATCTTGCATGAAACCATCCGCAATATGAACTTTCATGTGGCATTGTGGTTTGCTATGATGATCATCCTTACTTTTTCTGTTGTATACTCCATCCGCTATTTGCGCAACCCTACCCCTCAAAATGATGATTTTGCTGTGGAAACAGCCAATGTTGGGATTGTGATTGGTATGTTGGGAATTACTACAGGAAGTATCTGGGCCCGTTTTACCTGGGGTGACTGGTGGGTACAAGATCCTAAATTAAATGGTGCCGCTGTAGCTATGCTGATTTATTTAGCGTATCTGATTTTGCGGGGATCGTTACCTGACCAGCAGCAACGTGCCAGAATCAGTGCTATCTATAATATCTTTGCTTATGGGATGCTGATTCCTTTATTATATATCCTTCCACGATTAAAAGGAGTTGACTCTCTACATCCGGGACAAGGTGGAAATCCAGGATTCAGCGCTTATGATTTGGACAATAATTTAAGAAAGGTATTTTATCCGGCAGTTTTCGGATGGACTTTGTTAGGATTATGGATTGCTTCACTACGTATCCGCATTCGTATGGTAGAGCATACCCTATCAGAAAAAATGGCTGTTAATGGATAGTTTTTTCAAAGAAAATAGTTTTAGAAATAGAGTTAATACTAGATCATACGATGTGTAAGAAACTAATAGTTGCATTGGTTGCTATACTGGCATCCACTAATTTATGGGCTCAGAATGCGGGAGGTGATATAGAAATGGCTGATGCCATGCGTGCAAATGGAATGATTTATGTGGTAGTAGCTGTTGCTGCTGTAGTTATGATAGGACTGCTTGCTTTTGTATTTGCTACAGATCGTAAAATCTCCAGAGTAGAAAAAGAATTAAAAGAAAAATAAGGTCTCACTTTAGTATTATATAAAACACCTTGCCTGTTTTCCCATGAAAATTACTCATATTATTGGCATTATTGTTATCGTGGTGGCAATCGCTGTGATTGTGTCAACCACAAAGGATGTAAGTACCTATGTTACCTTCAAAGAGGCTGCTGACATGGCTGCCAGTGGTAAATCTACTAAAGTACATGTGGTGGGATCGCTGAAAAAAGATGCTACCGGCAATATTCTGGAAATGAGTTATCAACCAGAAATCGATCCTAATCACTTTACTTTCAAATTAATCGACAGAGATAACAAAGAAACAATCGTTGTATATGACAATCCCAAACCACAGGACTTTGAACGATCTGAGCAGGTAGTGGTGATTGGACATATGCAGAACAATGAGTTTATTGCAGAGAAAATTCTGATGAAATGTCCTTCCAAGTATCAGGAAACAGAAATTAAGGGAACAGAGAAGGCCGGTTCACAGGCAAGTTTATAAACTAATTATTGCATTGGATTCTGGTAGCATGTATCGATAACAGACCTCCGGAATCCAAAATCTGAAACTATATTATGATTCACGAAGGTATAGGTAACTTTGGGCATTTTGCCGTTATTCTCTCTTTTATCTCTTCTCTGATTGCGGCATATGGGTATTATCAGATGAGCCGCAAAGAAGATATTCTGGAAGTAAACCAGTGGCGCAGATTTTCTCGCGCCGTTTTTTTTACACACTTTGGTGCGGTAGTAGCTGTAGTGGGTACACTCTTCTTTATCATCATCAATCATTACTTTGAGTACTATTACGCCTATGACCACTCTTCTTTGAGCATGCCTACCAAATATATTCTGGCTTGTTTCTGGGAAGGTCAGGAGGGAAGTTTTCTTCTATGGATATTCTGGCATGTATTGCTTGGGCTGGTATTTATCTTTGCGAATCGTCAGTGGGAGGCACCTGCTATGACAGTATTTATGCTGGTACAGGCATTTTTGGCTTCGATGATTTTAGGTGTGGTAATTCCAGGGCTCAATGTGAAGATTGGATCTTCTCCGTTTATCCTGTTGCGGGATGCTATGAGTGATGCACCTATCTTTAAAACTCAACCTAACTTTATTCCTGAAGATGGAAGCGGACTTAATGCCCTATTGCAGAATTATTGGATGGTAATTCACCCACCTACTTTATTCCTGGGATATGCAGCCACATTAGTACCTTTTGCTTTTGCTATTGCTGGACTATGGTATAGAAAATACACGGAGTGGATTAAACCTGCTATGCCCTGGACCTTGTTTGCCGTATTTATTCTAGGGACAGGAATTATTATGGGAGGTGTATGGGCCTACGAAACACTAAACTTTGGTGGATACTGGAACTGGGACCCTGTAGAGAATGGCGTATATATTCCCTGGCTGACATTAGTAGCTGGTTTGCATACCATGTTACTGGCCCGCAAAAACGGAACAGCGTTAAAAGCTTCGCTAATATTGGTTGTTTCTACTTTTATTCTGGTTCTCTACGCTACTTTTATTACACGTAGTGGTATCTTAGGCAATGCTTCTGTACACTCTTTCACTGATCTTGGATTATCAGGGCAGTTACTGATTTATTTGCTGGTGTTTACATTCATCGCTATTGTTCTGATGATCCGGGAGTGGAAACGTATTCCTTCTGCCGATGCCGAACTGGCTGTATATACCCGTGAGTTCTGGATCTTCATGGGAATTACAGTACTGGGATTGGCTGCATTTCAGGTATTGGTTCCTACTTCTATTCCTGTCTGGAATAAAATCGTTGAATTATTTGGTGCCGTTTCTAATGTCGCTCCTCCTGCTGATCAGATTGAATTTTATACACAGTTTCAACTTTGGTTCTTTATTGTTATTGCTATTCTTTCAGCTGTTGGACAGTTTTTCTGGTGGAAGCGGTATGAGTCAGCTAAGTCGTTGAACTGGTTGGTCATGCCATTATTAATTGCTTTGTTATTAGCTGCATTAATTGCCAGTGTGGCCAAAGTTGCTGAGTGGCAATATATTATCTTGTTATATGCAGCATCTTTCTCTCTTATTGTTAATGGTCGTATTTTATGGATGATCATCCGGAATGGATATAAGCTGTCTGGTGGAGCCATATCTCACATGGGTGTTGCTCTGATGTTGATTGGAATCCTGTTTTCATCCGGTTATTCAAAAGTAGTTTCACTAAATATGACTGGGTTGATGTATTCTCGTGGGGAAGATTTTACAAAAGACGATAATAAAGAAAATAAAGAGAATACATTGCTTTGGATCAACGAACCTACCCGTATGGATAAATATATCGTGACCTATAAGGGTAAGCGGGCTGAAGTAAAAGGTGTTCCCGGGTATGTAGATCCTAAGTTGTTGGGATCTGCTGATGTTCCTTTCAGAGCTGTGGCAACAAATCCTATTGAGAAAGAAGGAAAAGTATATTATCAAAAAGGAGATACAGTACGTGTGTATCCGGAGAATACGTACTATGAAGTAGAATACCGCGATGAAGAGGGACGAGTATTTACCTTGTATCCGCGGGTTCAGAAAAATGGAGAAATGGGTGGATACGCTATTTCTCCGGATATTCAGAAAGAACCTCGTCGCGATCTGTATACATTCGTAAACTATGATCCAGGTATGGCAGGTGAAAAGAAAGAATGGAGTAAACCGGAAGAGTTTACAGCACACAAAGGCGATACGTTGTATTTGAATGATTATGTAGCTGTATTGGACGATGTGACACGTGTCACAGATATACCAGGTATCGTGCTAACTTCTTCCGATGCAGCTGTAAAAGCCAACATTCGCATTTTGGGTAAAACACAGGAATACATTGCACAACCAACCTTTGTTATTAAAGATCGGATGGTTGGACAAATGTCTGAGACAATAAATGACCTGGGTCTGCGTGTTTCTTTCCTAAATGTAAATCCTGCTACAGGAGAGTTTACATTTGGCGTAAGTCGTACACAGAAAGATTTTATTATTCTAAAAGCAATCGAAAAACCCTATATAAATATTCTTTGGATTGGATCTATTGTAATGCTGATAGGGTTTGTAATCTCTATCTTCCGGTGGAAACGATAAGAGGTTAATTTACTTCTTTTGCCCCTATGACTTAGCGGGTGGAATCTTTTTAGATTTCACCCGCTAATTTTTTTACAGGAGTTTGCAACTTTTCTCTTTTTTCTGCATCTGAATAGTAATTGTATTTCTGATATGTTACTTGAGTAGTTTGAGTATACAAACTATTTTTTTGAAAATATCAGTTTTTCAGTAATTGACTACTGATTATTAGCATTTCAGCATGGTTTTTGATAGGTTTATTTCTCTCACCTATTTTTATTTTTCTCTAGTCTGTCTTTATGCTTATAAATAAATGTATCTGTAGAATATTTTTTTTCAATAATATACTATATAACTAAAAATATAGTTATATATTTGTTTATCCACTTTCACCATCTCTGTTGTATGCAAAAAACACTACTTACGTTGTGTATGGGATTGCTTTGTCTGTTGGTTCAGGCTCAAGCCCCTACGCGAGTGACTATTAAAGGAATTATACATGATACTGCCGGAGCTGTATTGCCTGCTGCAACTGTCATGTTATTACAACCCAAAGATTCTGCTCTGGTAAATTTTTCCCGCTCAGACGAAAAAGGAACTTTTGAATTCAAGAATGTTAAGAATGCCCCATATATTCTAAAAATATCCTATGTTGGCTACTTACCTTACCAGCAAACTATTTCTGTCTCTGCTACAGATGTAAATGATCTGGGAAGTCTAAAAGTCAAACCTATTGCCAAAGAGCTAATCGAAGTGGTTATCAAGGCTGCGCGTGCCCCACTAAGCATCAAAGGAGATACTATTGAATACAATGCAGCTTCATTTCGTGTTCCTCCTGGTTCAACAGTGGAAGACCTTCTGCGTCGACTACCTGGAATTGAAGTCGATGGCGATGGAAACATCAAAGCTCAAGGAAAAGATATTAAACGAGTGACAGTAGATGGAAAAACTTTCTTTGGGGATGATCCGAAAGCTGCAACTAAAAACCTGGGTGCAGAAACATTGTCAAAGATTCAAGTATACAATGACAAATCAGAACAGTCTAAGTTAACAGGAGTAGATGATGGCAAACGCGAAAAGGTAATGAACCTGGAACTGAAAGATGAATTTAAGAAAGGGTCTTTTGGAAAAATTACGTTAGCAGGAGGAACTAAAGAACGTTGGGCTGCTCGTGGTAATTACAACCGATTTAATAAAAAAGAGCAGTTCTCTGTCATTGGATATGGAAATAATATTAACGAAACAGGTGTAAACTGGGAAGACTATGGTGAGTTTAAAGGGAATAACTCTTTTAACAATTATGACAATGGTGACTTTGGATTTGGGGGAGGCATGATATACTACTTTTCGGATGGCGGTGGCATTCTGAATAATTTCGATGGACGGGGCTTTACTAAAAATGCCGGAGCAGGAGTAAATTATAACTATACACACCAGAAAACAAAGTTCAGCACCAGCTACTTCTATAACCAAACCCGGTTAAACCTGGATCAGTTTACCAATAAACAAACTTTATTAGATTCTTCGTCTTTCTTTACAACAGATACTACCAGGAAAGTTGATTTTCGGGGTAATCATAGCATCGGTATGCGTATAGAACAAATGCTTGATTCCAGCAATACCCTTATTGCCAAGGGGAATCTCCGATTTAGTAACTCTGATGTTACAGATAGTCAACAACAAAGTTATCTGACAGAACGACAAGGGCTAGGGAGTGCGGTACAAATAAATAATGGAACAACGCTCAATTCATTTACATTAACCAGTGCGGTTATCTATCGCCATCGTTTTAAAAAGAAAGGACGTAGTTTTGCCTGGAGTGGTGGCTTTAATGCCAGCTCATCCAATGGAAATGAAAATCTAAACTCACTTACCCGTTATCTCACTGCGTTAGATCCCAATGATCAGATCAGGGCACTTGGACAACTCAATGATAATAACAACAAGCAGAGTCAGTTAAAGACAAGTGCTTTATTTTTAGAACCTTTGAGTAAGAAGTTTTACTGGGAGACATTCTATAACTTTAGTTCTGATTTCAGAGAAGTAAGTAAAGATGCTTTTAATCGTTTGCAGAATGATGCCCGTATGGATAGTTTGAGTGCCTATTATACCAATCAGATTTATTACAATCGACTGGGTACCAGTCTACGATATTCATACTCTGGCATAAATATATCTTTGGGTATGGCTGGATTACGATACGATTTGGAGGGAAAGTTTGCTAACAGTGCTTCAGATGAGAATCGTAGTCAGATCAGACGCAATTTTACAGCCTGGACACCAAATGTGGGAGTTGATATTGAAATGAAGAATAATATGTATTTTAGTACAGGTTATTCACTAAATGTACAGGCTCCCCAACTGAATGATCTCCAGCCAGTAGTAAATAACAATAATCCCTATTACATTATTACTGGTAATCCAGATCTTTCTCCTGAAAAAAGTCACCAGTTGAACGCCTTCTTCTACAAATTTGACCCTTCTACTTTTACCAATATTAATCTCTCAGTCAATTATAGTTATTATATGAGTCGGGTAGTGTACAACCAAACTATTAATGACTCTCTGGTGACATTTACACGTCCTGAGAATATTTCGGGAGGTAGTAGCTTTGGTACATCACTATATGCTGGAAAGCCAATTATCAAAACCAAACTAACCCTTAATCTGAGTGCCGGATATAATAGAAGTGCCACTCCTCTATTTATCAATGGCATTCGTAATGAAACTAACAATAATAGTTACAATGGGCGGCTTGGTTTTACTGTGACTCCAAATGAAAAGCTATTGATGACATTGAGTGGCAATCTTAACTTCAACACAATTAATTATTCTATTGAAGAACGTCAGAACCAGGAGATCTGGAGAAAAGGAGCAGATGTTTCTCTGAAATGGAATTTTGCCAAGAAGTTTTTCCTGGAAAGTAATCTAAACTATACTTCCTATCAGAATGATCGGTTTAACTTCAATCAGGATATTCCTATTTTCAATGCCTCCATACGTCGCCTTTTCCTGAAGGATAACAAAGTAGAAATGCGACTGGCTGCCTTTGATATTTTGAATAAACGAAGAAGTATTACACAAAATGGCTCACAAAATATTATTACTCAGCAAACTGCATTGACATTAGCCCGCTACTTTATGCTAAGTATCTCCTATAATGTACGTGGTTATTCTGATAAGGTGAAAAACAATGGTGGCTGGTAATAGCTATTTGATATAGATTCATACTATTTACATATTTATCTGCTTACATCTCTATGAAGAAATTAGTGCTCTTGTTTACACTGCTTTTATCCGTTGCTGCATCCGCCCAGCAGGAAGGAATCGTACACTATACCCGAACTACCTACTGGACTAAAATGATCAATCAGCTTACATTTCTGAGCAAACAGGAAAAAGAACGGAATGCCTATATGTGGGGCGGGCGCGATGACTGGAAAGAGTATATGGTGTTATACTTTAATGACAAATCAAGCAAGTATACCTATTCGGATGAAAAGCCGGCTGAATCTTCTGGCTATGACTGGCGCAAGGAACAATATGTGGTAAAACGTGATTTTGAGAAGAATACAATGGTAGATATTATTGAGATGGTAGGAAAAACGTATATCATTGAAGACTCGCTTGGTACACAAAACTGGAAGATTATGAATGACCTGAAGGATGTGGCCGGACATATTTGTATGAAGGCAATGAAAGAAGATACAGTGAAGAAGCAAAAGATTGTTGCCTGGTTTGCACAGGATATTCCTTCTAATATTGGTCCGGAACGTTCATATGGGCTCCCCGGAATGATTCTGGCTCTGGATATCAACGATGGGACTGTCACCATTGAAGCTTCCCGTATTGAAAATAAAAAGCTGACTCAGGAACTGGATTTGCCTAAAAAGATGAAAGGAACTAAGTTAACAGAGACTGCGTATGAAAAGATGCTTGATAAGTTCATCAAAGAAAAAATAAAAGAAGAACGTAATCCCTATTGGATGATTAGGTACTAGAATAAAAAGTTGACAGTTTGAATCCCCTCCTGAAGCTCTTAACACAGAAATTCAGGAGGGGATTGTTTTTCTACTTATACCAAACTTTGATTTATTTGTACATTGAAATTTGAAAGAAATACAAAGTGGCAAAACTCTCCTTTATTGGTGCTGGCAATGTTGCCTGGCATTTAGCACAGGCTCTGGAAGATGCAGGGCACTCCATACGGCAGGTATATAGCCGTGATATACGTCATGCAAAAGAATTGACACGAAATCTATACGATGCGCAGGCTGTAAATACACTTGACTTTACAGCTAGTGATGCAGATATTTTTTTCATTACCATTCCTGATGATGCCGTAGAACGGATTGCTGACAGCTGTATCCTTCCGGAAGGTGCTATCTTGTGTCATACCTCTGGAACATTGCCATTATCTACCTTGCGACCTTTTCCTGATCGGGGAGTTTTTTATCCCTTACAGACATTTAGTAAAAGCAGGCATGTAGATGTTCAGAAGGTACCGTTTTGTTTAGAAGCCAGTAATGATAGAACAGAAGAATACATTGTGGCACTGGCACAAAGCATCAGCAAAACAGTATACCTGGTTAGCTCTGACGAACGGAAGATACTGCATGTTGGAGCTGTATTTGCCTGTAATTTCTCCAATCACCTGATGGCTGTAGCTCGTAATATTGTTGAACGTGAAGGGTTAGAGTTTTCTCTGCTCAAACCCCTTATCGAAGAAACGTTTACAAAAGCATTAGCTGTTGATAATCCTGCTACTGTTCAAACCGGACCTGCCATACGAGGCGACGAACAAACAATTGCTAATCATGTACGCTATCTGAAAGATTACCCGTTACAACAACGAATCTATAGGTTATTGACAGAAAGTATACAGGATATGAGCAAAGGATAGTACCTATGATTCGGCTTTTATCGTACCAAGATATTCTTGTTTCGCTTCTTCCAGTAAGACAAAGATTTCTTTACGTTCAGTAAGTAAATGAGTAATCTGTGTTTTGCGTTTCTGAGATAGCCTCCGGAATGACCAGCTTTCATAGGAATCCTCAGCCAATAACCAGTAATACCAGCAGATAAATCCACTGACAGGTAAGCTCAGAGCGAAAAGGATAGTTGGCCATAGTAAAGGTATCCTCTGATAGAAATAATATATTTCAGCTATATAAAATCCAGTAAAAGTAATTATTCCGGTGATCATCATCAGAGGTGCCCTATAGGTTACGTCCTTTGAGATCCATCCTGCAATCTTGGATGGTAGAATATAAGGCAGATAATTGAATATCAGTCCATACAAATAGATTGGAAAGCCCAGCACCAGAAATATTCCCCGTGTAAGCCGATGTACAAATTGGTTTTTCCGAGTTATAGTTTCTTCATCCAGACCCAGCTTGTTAAGCAGATTGACATACTCCTGAATTTTTTGCCGGATCGCTAAAAAGCGTTGAGGCTGATTGGTTTCATAATAAGTTACAGCTTCTGCAATCCCTTTTGTAATCAGAAAGTTTTCTCTGGATGGGTCAGGAGAAATTTCCAATTCATCAATCAAACGGTTCTTATATAACTTTTCAATATTATGTACCAGCAGGTCATGTTCTTCATTGCTGGTAGTAATAGTATGGTGCTCAAGTCGCTGACGGAGTTCCTCTGTTAAGGCATCCACTGTAGCAAACTCCTCTTGCTGATAGTGTTCTTTATAGGCTTGTACATCGATAGGAGTAGCAAAGTGTACAAAAACCTCGCTTTGAAAATGTTTGGGATCAGTATAGGTCAATCCTACCGGCAGAATCTTTACACCCAGTTCAAAGTTGGCAGAAGCCTCAGCACCTAATGCAATGCGGGCTGTACCTGTTTTGAGAGGCCTTAACCGACGTTCGTGCTCGCTGGTTCCTTCCGGAAATATTAACAGTGTGCCTTTCTTACGTAAAAATTCGAAACACTTAGAGAAGGTAGCACTGTTGTTTACTTTTTCACCTGCTCCTACATCCTTTTTCCGGTATATAGGTATCATATGAAGTTTCTTTAAAAACCAGGCAACTATAGGATTTTTAAAGATCGAGCCATTGGCTAGGAAATAAATGTCCTGTTTGAGATATACAGCTATCAGGATAGGGTCCATGAAGGTATTGGGGTGGTTGGCTGCAACCAGCAAAGGTCCATTCACAGGAATTTCAGTGAGCCCCTGAACATGAATCTTACGAAAAAAGACTCTAAGGGCAAGGCGAGCGATGAGTTTGAGTAGGAAGTACACGTGAGTAGTGGGGTTAACGGTTACTTCAAAGTATAAAAAGAGAGGTACGTTGGGTGAGAGTAGAATTCACAGAAAATAAGAATAATGGGGTGAATATGTGATATTCTTATTTCCTGTGAATTGGTTGGTATTTACAAGCTGAATACTAAATTATGCAGGTTGTCCGAATGTTTCGCGATACAGAGCAATAGCATCTTCAATGATTTTGTATGCTTCTTTTTTGCCCAGGAAGTGTTCTACCACAACTGCTTTATGCTCAAGTTTCTTGTAGTCTTCAAAGAAACGACGCATTTCAACCAGTGTGTGTGGAGGCAAGTGGTCAATGTCATCAATGTGATTAACAGACACATCATGTTGAGCTACAGCGATAATTTTGTCATCTGCTTCTCCCTGATCAATCATACGCATTACTCCGATTACTTTAGCTTCTACCAGACACAGAGATGGAAAATCAACTTGAGATATAACCAGTATATCCAGAGGATCATGATCATCGCAATAGGTTTGTGGAATGAATCCATAATTGGCAGGATAGTGTACTGCGGAGAATAACACACGGTCAAGAATCAACAGACCACTTTCTTTGTCCAGTTCATATTTGGCTTTGCTTCCTTTAGGGATTTCAATGATACCGTTTACAGTTACTGGCGAATTGGAGCCATAAGATACAGCATGCCAAGGATTCGATTGGTTACTCATGTTTTGATGGTTAATGTGGAATTGTGAAATTTCTGATTGTTATTGATAGCAAAAAGCCCGAAATGGTAAACAGCCTCCCGATAGACACATTTGCTAATGCTTTCGTTTATAGCTAGTCTTTTGCAAAAATATTTTTTAGGCTACCGTTTTGCATTTCAGGCTGCAAATATCTCTTGTTTCTATGGTATCTGCAAAGTAGTTTCATCTTTTAATTACTTGCTACCGCATCACTTACCCGACGAGGAAGGCGTGCAAACACAAGAAATATACCTCCAGCTATAAAGAATATTCCCATACTCAATGCGCTAAGACGTACATTGTGGCTGATTTCCAGTACACGTCCATAGGTAAAGGTACCAATAACAATCGCTAGTTTTTCAGTAACATCGTACAAACTAAAGTATGATGCGGTGTCTGTTGTAGTTTGAGGGATCAATTGTGCATAGGTACTTCGTGATACCGATTGGATTGCTCCCATCACAATTCCTACGAAACCTGCCAAGATATAAAACTCTGTTTTGGTTGTGATAAAATAAGCTGCTACACAAATGCCTATCCAAAGTATAATGGCAATTAGTATAGCTGTTGTATTACTTACTTTCATCGCGATTCGTGAAAAGGCAATAGCTCCAGGTATAGCTACTAATTGCAGGATCAAAACAATCGCAATCATTTCTGTGCCTTCCATTCCAATAGTCCGTTCTCCAAAAAAAGGGGCCATTAGCATAATACTTTGTACTCCCATCGACCAGAAGAAGAAACCTAACAGGTACCGGAATGTATGTTGGGAAGCTCTTACTTTTGCAAATACCTTCTTTAGTTCGTCAAATCCTTTAGTTAGTAATCCCGTACTTATGGAATGATTGGTAGGAATATCTTTCAGATAATAGAAGGCAATCTGTGAAAATCCAATCCACCAGATACCTACTGTCAGAAAAGATGTGCGGGTAGCAATCTCCCTTGTTGCTAAGCCAAAGGTTTCATGAAAGAATATCATGACTAAATTAAGCACCAAGAGTATAACACTGCCAATGTATCCCATCGAATAACCACGAGCTGAAACTTTGTCCATCCTATCAGGTGTAGCAATTTGGGGTAAGAAGCCATTGTAAAATACAAGAGAGCCTGCATATCCTATACTTGCCAGAAAGGCACATAGAATGCCATATTCAATATTAAGTCCCTTAAAGAAGAAAAGTCCCAGACAGGCTATTGATCCCAGATAGGTGAAAAACTGCATAAAACTCTTTTTCTTTCCACTATAATCTGCTATACCTGACAGAATAGGTGCCAGAAAAACAATTACCAGAAAGGATGCTGAGATAGCATAAGAGTACAATACCTGGCTGTCAAATGTCAAGCCTAGAAAATCGATCATTGTCTCTCCATTCGCATTTTTTCCAAAACCATCTGGAGGTGCTGCCGAAGTGACACCATTGTAATAAATAGGGAAGATCGCTGAGGTAACAGTCAGATTATAGACTGAATTGGCCCAGTCATAACTACACCAGGCATTGAGCACTTTAGGATTGTTTTTTTCCGGCAGTTGGATTGTTTTCATATCAGGATAGTTTAACTCCTTGCTTCTGTCTTGCTTGTCAAAGATGTATTTCCTGGGTCAGAAGAATTCCTCCATTTGCGGAGGAACCTGACACTAAGATATATAAGGCTGATAAGAAGCATCTTTTTCAGGAATTCTCATACTTTTTGCCTTCTATTTTTTCCGATTCGAAGTCATCTCGGATCGTTTTAGCAAGCGTAAAGCAAGAACCAACGGTAAATATAATACCCATAATTAAATATCCTTTGATCCATATCTCTACTGGCAGATGATAAATACCAATTACCATCAATGAGAAAGATAAAACAAAAGATGACCATACCTGAAAACGGTACATTGGAGTGGGTTTATTGACTACTGTGTTTTTAGATTCCATTTTGTGTGTGTTTTTAGTTAACGATTCAAAGATATACTGTGTGGATACCCTAAATCAAACGGAATTCTCTACAAAAAGGACTTTTTAATATTTTGTAAAATAATTTAAATAATTGATATACAGTGTATTGGTGATTGTGAAAAGGACTTTAAAACTATTGCTTTATATTCGTGTTTTACTTGTAATTTCATGGACAATTTGGAAAGTATTATAGAGGCTATGCCTTCAGAACATCAGAAGGACTTCACGGCTTACCTGCAGCGTTTGAAATCAAAGCAAGAGCGAAAGGATATTGACTTGTTTCGATTGCTCGCAGAAAAACAAAATCTGCCAGACAAGGAGAAATCCATCCCCATGTATTTGTATGGAAAGAAACCTAATCTGGTGGCCTATCATGCATTGCGAAAGAGATTGATGCGACAACTGGCAGATTTTATTTTGCTGAAGAGCAGAGAGTTTGATTTATCTGCAACTGCTTCCGTGTCTGAGTTACTGGCTTTGGCAAGATATCTGTTTGATCGGGGAGTAGAAAAAACGGCCTGGCATATGCTTCGTAAAGCTGAAAAGATAGCTATACGAAATGATCACTTTGATTTATTAAATACTATCTACCATTTTCAACTTGAAAAATCTGATAGTGAATTTGCCGATCCATTGGAATCTATTATAGAAAAGCGTAACCAGAATAAACCTCTCTGTGAAGAAGAAGAACGGGCTGTGATTGCACAAGCTTTGATTACCAAACAGTTGAGTCAGGCCCGACAAACCGGGGCAGTGCCTGACTTTGAATCTATTATATCAACCATTCTAGCGCAGTATCAGTTGACCACTGTTATAAGCAAACGTCCGGCAATGTTGTATAAACTAGTCAATATTGCCCGAAGTGTAGTACTGGTACGGAAGGACTATTATGCATTTGAACCGTATGTTATTCAACAGTACAACGCAACTACGTTTGAATTAAGACATGGATATATCCAGCTTCGGATGTTGTATATGATTGCGCAGACATTATATCGTAATCGGAAATTTGAGGAGTCTACAGTATATCTGACACAATTGTATGCTTTGTTACAGGATTCTCAGAAAAGTTATTGGGGGCAATTTTATCCGAAGTATGTGATGTTAATGGCAGCCAATTATATGTATGATACCAAACGAGATGCTGCTATAGTATTGCTTGAGGAGTTGCTGAAGAACCAGGGGAAATCGCTATCTATTAAGGATCAGTTGAATGCACAGATCAACCTTGCCTTTTACTATTTTCAACAAGAGGAGTATGGCAAAGCAAGTCGCTTACTACTAACTATTCCTCACTCAGATCAGTGGTGTCAGAAGAAAATGGGAATGGAATGGGTGTTAAGGAAGAATCTGAGTGAATTGATTATCCAGTATGAGTTTGGAAATATAGATCTGGTCGTAAATAAAATCCGGTCTATAGAGACTACGTTTGAGGCGCTTCTTAAGCGTTCACGTAATATCCGGATGTATATGCAATTTGTGAAAGAGCTGGTAGAGCATCCGGAAACTTTTACAGATGATGTATTCCATCAGAAAGTAGAGGCTGCTTTTGTATTTTTACCTGTAGAGCAGGAAGATTTGCAGGCTATGCACTTTTATGCATGGCTCAAGGCTAAATGGCTGAAACGTAAATACTATGATGTGTTGCTTGAGTTAGTTCAAAGTTCTTGAAGAACTTCTATCTGTTGGAAGGTAAATTTACCCAGTAACTCTGTGTAATGATTTTTGCGAACAGCTGCTGTAAGGTTGCAAACTAGTTGAAAGTCTTGTGAAAGAATCTCTGCATCGTAGTCTTTCAGAAGCTTCATTACTTGATTCATCTGTTCATAGGTAAACTGTATGGAAAAAGGCATCGTCACAATCTTTTCTATAATCTGTGCAGTCTCCAATGCCTCAGAAGCTGAGGTACGATACGCCTGGATCAGACCACTAACTCCCAGCTTTATTCCACCAAAATAACGCACTACTACCACCAGTACATCTGTCAGATTGCGGGAACGGATCTGGCCCAGAATCGGATCTCCAGCTGAGTGATTAGGTTCTCCATCATCATTTGCTCTGTACTTGGTTTTGTCAGCACCCAAAATATAGGCATAGCAATGATGTCGGGCATCAAAGTATGTTTTACGAAGTTGGGCAAGATGAGTTTTAACCTCATCTTCCGTACGAACCGGATAGGCAAATGCCAGAAACTTGCTCCCTTTTTCTTTGTATAATCCTTCCGCTGGTGCAGCAATGGTAAGATAGGTATCTGACATAGTGATTGGTTTACATTCAGGTTTAGGAGCCTTCCGGCGAATTCTAATTCTTCTTCATATAATTTTTGGCTTCTGCAATAGTGCTATCATATTCTGCAAGTTCCAGACATTTTTTGTAGTTGGTTTTTGCAATATCTTTCTTTCCTTCAGTTATGGCAATCCGTGCCAAACCTGCATAGGCCATAGCCAGAAAGTCATTGTTATAACGCACATTAAGAGCGTTCATAGTAGTAGCCTTCAGATAATAGATCTTTGCCTGAGGTAAATTCTTTGTCTGTTTCTCCTGAATAATGCCATTGAATACTGCAACTGTACTTTGAAAAACTTTATCCTTGTTTTGTCCTACCTGTGTTATAAAGGGTTCAGCCTCATCATATCGGCCATTGGCAAGCAGCATTTCAGCATGACGCATGGCAAAAATAATATTATTAGGATAACGGGTAATAAGTTGCTGAGTACAGGCTAAGGCCTTACCAGCCTGATATTCATGTTTTATATAGATATGAAGCAGAAAGAAAAGTGCCTCCACTTTGGTAAATATACCTTTCTGACTACCAATTTCCAGTTGTTTCAATCCCAATGCTTTGTCACCATCTGCAAAGAAAATCATAAAAGGCTTGACAACAGGATGTGTTTCCGGATACTTCACAACATAATAGTTATATACACCTACCGGAGAATAAAAATCGGCATATTGGTTGAGCATTTTCATACCGTCTTTCAGGTGTCCATATGTTTTGCGAGCTTCATTAACTGCGGATGTCATTTCATCGCTTTCTGAGTGGCTTAATGCCAGAAATCCATGAGCTGCCATCGCAAAAAATACGCCTTCCGGATCTTTATCATTTTTATCAAGCAGCACTTCTGCCCGTTTGATAACTTCATTGAGATAGGCTCTGTGGGTAGCAATCACATTTTTATTTTCTCCTATCGGAATATTTTTCCATGTTGTTTCCAGCGATTTTAACATGGGATATACTGGATGCTGGGGATAACGTTGGCGAATTTTCTCAAAGATGGGGTTGGCTTCTGCAAACTCAAAATTGTACATTTTGTCAAGTCCTTCATGAATCCACTGCTGAACTTCATTATCCTGAAGGATCTGTGCTTGTACAGGAGATAACAGGAATGAGAATATAATTACAAAAAAATAATACTTTTGAGACAGTCTGATCATTTCAGATGATTTTAAGCAATATAAATTGTATTTCTATAACAAAACCCAACGTACAAACCTATGAAAAAGATTCCCTTTCTGATTTTCTTTATTACTGTTCTAAGTACATCAGCGGTATTTGCACAAAAAAAAATTGTGAAAACAGAAGAAGCCCCACTACCTGTAGGTCCATATAGTCAGGGAGTAATTGCTAATGGATTTTTCTTTGGAGCAGGGCAGACAGGTGTAGATCCTAAAACCCGTAAACTGGTAGAAGGTGGTATTGAACAGGAGACAACCCAGACCCTTGAGAATATCAAAGCTGTCTTAAAAGCTGCCAATCTGGATCTGACGAATGTAGTGAATGCTACAGTTTATCTGAAGGATATGAATGATTTTGCAAAAATGAATGCAATTTATGGCAAATATTTCAGTACTAATCCTCCTGCCCGTACAACAATCAGTATCGTAAGCCTGCCAGGTGGAGCCAATGTAGAGATTGCAGTAGTGGCTGTGCTGAAGAAATAAAGAAGAGAATGAATCTCTTTAAATAGAAAGGAACTGGTTCGAACGTCCGTTCGGATTCATATTGAAAGTACGTCCGTTGCGTTAGGACAAATTGAGCTTTGTTCAGGCTTTGAATTAATCAACGCAATGGACGTACTTTTCAAAGTAAAATATATTCCTGTTTTACTCGTAAATAATACAAAACTGGGAAAGTTATAGGACATAACCATGTAATTTGGGTATCCGCCGTGTCTGCCGAATATTATTCCCGATGAAATCTATTTTTTTAACATTCTGTTTTAAATTTGTGATTCATAAGTGAATCTACTCACTTTTACCATTGTCTCCAGATTTCTGAATAAATGATTACCGAAAAACTCCGCTCCCTGTCTGCACAATTAGAAGGCGAATTTTATTCTGATAATACCATTCGTACCCTATATGCCACTGATGCGTCTGCTTATCGTGAAATGCCTCTGGCAGTGGCTATTCCCAAAAGTATCGATGATATCAAAAAGCTGATTGCTTTTGCCCGTAAGGAAAAAGTAGCTTTGATTCCACGTACTGCCGGTACATCTCTTGCCGGACAGGTAGTAGGTAGTGGACTGGTAGTGGATATGTCCAAGTATCTGAATAAGATTCTGGAAATAAATGTCGAAGAACGATGGGTACGAGTACAACCAGGAGTAGTACGAGATGAGTTGAATCTATTTCTGAAAGAGTATGGGCTATATTTTGGACCGGAAACTTCTACTGCCAACCGGGCAATGATAGGAGGGATGGTTGGTAATAACTCCTGTGGGTCAAATTCTGTTGTATATGGTAGTACTCGTGAACACCTGATTTCAGTGAAAGCATTGCTGAGTGATGGATCAGAAGTAGATTTTTATGAGTTAAGTATTGATGAATTTGAAGCAAAATGTCTGGGTGTACCAGCTACAGGCACTGTACCTCGTGGCTTTAAACCAAAAAACGATCTGGAAACCAAACTTTATCGTTCGGTACAGGAAATACTCTCAAATGAAGAGAATGCCCAAGAAATCCGGTCTCAGTTCCCCAAACGCAGTATTGCCCGCCGCAATACAGGATATGCTCTGGATTTACTACTTGAAACTGAGCCTTTTACACCAGGAAGTCCGGCTTTCAATTTCTGTAAGCTGATTGCAGGATCTGAAGGAACACTGGCTTTTTTGACAGAAATCAAACTAAATGTATTGCCTTTGCCTCCTAAAGTAGCAGGTTTGGTTTGTGTGCACTTCAATACCATTGATGAAGCACTAAAAGCTAATCTGATTGCCCTGAAATATAATCCATCAGCTAGTGAATTGATCGACCATTATATTCTGGAATGTACTAAGGAGAATATTGAACAGAGTAAAAATAGATTTTTTGTACAAGGTGATCCAGGAGCTATCCTGGTAGTAGAAATTGCCCGTGAAGATAAGGATGAGGTGGCCAGACTGGCATCTGAAATGGAAGCAGAAATGCGGGCTGCCGGGTTAGGCTATCATTTTCCTGTTTTATATGGGGAAGACACCAAAAAGATATGGACATTACGTAAGGCAGGCTTAGGCCTGTTGACTAATATGCCCGGTGATGCAAAGCCTGTTGCTGTTATTGAGGATACTGCTATTGATGTAAATGACCTGCCTGATTATATCCGTGATTTTAATCAAATTCTGGAAAAGTATGGTTTGTATTCTGTCCACTATGCACATGCAGGTTCTGGAGAGTTGCATTTGCGTCCGATTATTAACCTGAAGACAGAAGAAGGTAATCAACTGTTCCGGAAAATTGCAGAAGAAATTGCCTTACTGGTAAAAAAATATGATGGTTCACTGAGTGGTGAACATGGCGATGGACGCCTGAGAGGTGAATTTATTCCCTGGATGGTTGGAGAAAAGAATTACCAATTATTCAAGCAACTCAAACAGACCTGGGACCCAGACAATATCTTTAATCCAGGAAAGATTGTAGACACTCCTCCTATGAATGAGTTTCTACGTTATACTCCAGGTCAGAAGAATCCTGAAATCAAGACCATCTTCAATTTCACACGGGAACAGGGAATACTGCGTCATGCTGAACAGTGTAATGGGTCAGGTGATTGCCGCAAAACACAACTGAGCGGAGGAACCATGTGTCCAAGCTACATGGCCACCCGGAATGAAAAAGATACTACCCGTGCCCGCGCCAATATCCTGAGAGAGTTTCTAACTAACTCAACTAAAGAAAATCCATTTGACCATGAGGAGATTAAAGAGGTAATGGATTTGTGTCTGAGTTGTAAGGGGTGTAAGTCCGAATGTCCATCCAATGTGGATATGGGTAAGCTCAAAGCAGAGTTTCTGCAGCATTACTATGATGCTAACGGTGTACCTATGCGTAGTAAGTTAATTGGAAACTTCTCCAAGCTCTCAGATATTGCGTCAGTTATGCCTTGGGCATATAATCTTGTCTTCAAAACTCCTTCCTTACGTCGTATTGCCAATACCATAGTTGGTTTTCACCCGGATCGTACTATGCCACTGCTGGCCTCAACTACGCTGAAGAGTTGGCATTCCAAGCGGAAGACGGTTGCTTCTGGGAGAAGAGTCTATCTCTTCTGTGATGAGTTCACCAACTTCAATGATGTAGAGATTGGTAAAAAAGGTATTTTGTTGTTGGAGAAGTTAGGATATGAGGTTATTATCCCTAAACATGTAGAGAGTGGACGGGCTTATTTATCCAAAGGGTTATTACGTAAGGGGAAAGAGATTGCCGAGCAAAATGTACAGTTGCTGAAAAACACAATCACAGAAGAAACTCCTCTAATAGGTATAGAGCCGTCTGCCATACTTACGTTTCGGGATGAGTACCCGGAATTAGTGAGTGAAGGTATGCAGGCTGATGCACAAAAACTTGCTAAAAATGTTTTCCTGATTGATGAATTTCTGGCCAAAGAGTTAGATAAAGGTAATTTAAAGAAAAATCAGTTTACCCAGGAAAAACGCTTGATCAAACTACATGGACATTGTCAGCAAAAAGCTGTAGGATCTTTGGTTCCAACCAAGAAAATATTATCCTTGCCTGCAAACTATGAAGTACATCTGATTCCATCTGGCTGTTGTGGCATGGCGGGTTCATTTGGATATGAGAAAGAGCATTATGACATTTCGATGAAAATCGGCGAACTGGTTTTATTCCCGACTGTTCGTAAACAGCCTGAGGATGTGATTATTGCAGCGCCAGGTACCAGCTGTAGACACCAGATTCATGATGGTACACATAGAAAGGCTCTGCATCCTGTCGAGATTTTGTATCAGGCTCTTGTCTGATAAATATCATATAGGATAGTATAAATTTCCAGGATATTTGCCTTTATTGCACCCTCAGATAGTAATATATTGAGTATCACTTAGTTATTTTGAAACTAAGATGATATTATTTTTGTGGTGTAAATTATTTAAAATCAGTGTGTTATGTCTGATGACTGGCTGATTTGGCAAAATCTTACAGAAATTATTTCAGGCTTTTTATAATCAGGGGTTGTTTTTACAAGATTTTTTGTTAAAATTCTGAGCTAATTTTACTTCAAATAAAACCAGCAGAAGTTCTAATTTAAATTGATGATGCGTTATTCCAAACCAATCGTCCACACAGCTTTTATTATCAGTACACTGGTTTTGGCATGGATTGGATTTAGCATATACCAAAACCACAAAGTAGCTTTGGAGAAGGCTGCACAGGTTTTTCATTCCAACCGGATCATTTATACGGCTGAGAAAGTTTTATCCTTGTTGAATAGGGCTGAGAATGGACAAAGAGAGTATGTAGTCAGCAATGATAGCATAGATTTGCAGCCTTATTATAGAAGTATAGACTCTGTGGGAGGATACATAGATTCCTTATATTATCTGACCAACTCCAATACTCATCATCGACTACTGATCGACTCACTAAAAAAGAATGCATCTGTAAAGATTGATTTGATGCAGTATGCTATTCTGTTAAAGAATAATAACAATCTCTCCGGTCTGGAATCACTTTATAAGTCTCCTCAGAACCGTGCTGCCATGAATAATATTCAGCATGTTTTGCAGGAGGTTATTGCAGAAGAACGAAATCATCTGACTTTACGAAACCGAGAATACGTTTCTTCAGTGCATCGTACAACACAGGCGATTTACTGGGTACTCGGATCTTATCTGCTGATGATATCCGGGAGTTTTATTCTGATCCAGAATAAATTTCGAAACAAAGATTATTACGAAGGCAAGCTGGTAACATTGAGTGCAGAATTAAAGCAGAAAGACGAAGAGTTGCACTCCAACAACCGTGAGTTAATGGCCAATAGCAATGAACTAACAGCTATTTATGGCCAGCTGAATAAAATTAAAAATGAATTTGCCAATATCTCATTGTCCCGGATGGCAAAAATCCGGCGTATTAATAATTTGTTGGTAGCAGAGGCTCACAAACGTGAAAAAATAACGGATGACCTGCGTAAAAGTGAGTCTCGTTTCAAAGCAGCCCTAAACAAAGCCCCTATTGTTGTATTTAACCAGGATATTCATCTGCGTTATACCTGGATTTATGATAATACCAATCTATCGCAATACCATTTCTCTGATTCACTAGGCAAGACGGATACTGAGATCTTTCCAGTGAAAGAAGCCGAACAACTGACTGCCATTAAACAACATGTGCTGGAAACAGGCGAAGGAACTGCTCAGGAAATCAATCTTAGCTTTGGACGAAAAAAAGTTTATCTATTACTGACCATTGAGCCAACTTTTGATAAAAACCAGAAAATAAAAGGAATTACCTGTGCCGGATACGATATCACAGATCAGAAGAAGACCGAAGATGTATTGCGACACACATTGAAAGAACTGAAAAAGCGTAATCATGAACTAGACAACTACGTATACAAAGTATCACATGATTTGAGAGCTCCGCTGGTTTCCATTCTGGGACTGATCAATCTGACCAAGATGGACGATAATCCAGACACACTGCGTAATTATCTGTCACTGATTGAGAATAGGGTAAGTAAGCTGGATGACTTTATCAAATCTGTCCTGAATCATTCCAGAACACTGAACTCTGAAATTATTATTAAACCCATCGACTTCGAGAAAATTATTCACGATTGTGCGGATGAACTTCGTTATCTTCCTAATCTGGAAAGACTGCATATCGAAGTAAATGTTGACAAAGAAGTGGAGTTTCATAGTGATGAACTGCGTATTGGTATTATTCTTAAAAACTTTATCTCCAATGCGGCAAAATACTTGAACCCGCATGTTGATTCCAACTTTCTACGTTTTCAGATTATAGTCACTGAGCAGCAGGCAAAAATCATTATCGAAGACAATGGAATGGGTATTGAAGAACAATATATTGCCCGCATCTTTGATATGTTCTTCCGGGCAACTCCTAAGTCTGATGGGTCCGGATTAGGTTTGTATATTGTAAAACAAACTATTGAACGATTGGAAGGGAGTGTCTCAGTAGAGAGTGAGATTGGTAAAGGAACTACATTTCGCCTGCTAATGCCCAACTTTAAGGTACAATAACTATAGTAGTATACTAAGGAATTTCAAAGCATGAGTCATCCCTAATTTTGGATGAGAGTAAAACCCAAGCCTATATTTTTGAAAATATGGGCTTGAGTTTATTTTTGAGAGACGTTTCTCCCTTCGTTTCTTTATTGTTCCAAACATCATTCTTCCTTCCATGCTACTTTTTTGCTTGTCCAAAAGAGGGGCACCAAATGAGAATTTGGTGAGCCAGATCTGTGTGTGTGCAAAAGGACACTTTCTGCCGATCCTTCAGCCCACAAGGCCAAAGGCCAACCTCGCGGCAGAAAGAAGGCCAACGCACCTACACTGCCAACCACGATTGAAGTCATCTTTGCTCTCCTTGTAACATTTTTTATTACTTTCTCAATGACACCCTTTTACTCAAAATTCGGGATGACTCATGTTTGTTATTGTAAAGGCTATTTATAGCTAACTACCATTACATATTGCGTCTCAAGTTCAACCTCATTATCTACCTTTCAACACATTTTATCGAAAAGTTTTAGTATGCTCTTGCTTTTCTCATTTCAGAATCTTTACATTTGTAGTGTACTACTTAAGTAATACACTATGGCAATCAGATTCCCTTCAAGAAAATCATTGATACAATTCACTATTGGATCTATTCGCTTTTGGTTAGGGTTAATTTTTTTGACTTCCGGATTGGCGAAGCTTACTCATAATACCTTCCCAAATACGATGGGGCCACCTTTTCTGGAAGATGAACTGGCTAAGTATGGTTTAGGAATGTATGCTCGGTTTATAGCTTTCAGTCAGGTGACCATTGGCTTTCTGCTTATATCCAAACGTTTTGCTACGCTGGGAGCTGTTATGGCAACGCCTATGCTGGTAAATATTCTGGTTGTTGTGATTTCGCTGAAGTGGCAGGGGACACCTTATGTAGTGGGTTTCTTTCTTTTCTGTACTATTCTGTTGCTGATATACGACTTTCATAAACTGAAATTCATTCTTTCTGATAATCCGGCACCCTTGATGCATCATCCTATAGAGAGAAATGATTGGCGACTGGACTTGGGTAATGGAGTAGTTTTTATAATTCTGTTGATAGGAGCTATGCTGTGGCCTGTGAGTGAACTGATTTCGATGTATCTGATCAATCTAGGTATTGTGCTGCTGATTGGTTTGGGCATTGTGGCTATCGTATTGCGCTGGAGACAAAATAAAGTACACAATACTTTAACATCGGAATTACCCTTGCAAATATAACTACTGTATTCTACTGAAATCTTACTACACTCTATATAATCTATGATTGACATTCAAAATGTTACGTTTGGGTATAACCGAAAAAAACGGCTGTTTACGGATCTGAGTCTTACGTTGCCAAAAGGAGCTGTATATGGATTGCTTGGTAAAAATGGAGCAGGAAAATCAAGCTTACTCAAAAATATGGCTGGTTTGCTTTTTCCGGTGTCAGGCAAGTGTTTGGTCAATGGGCGGGAAGCAAAGAAGCGTGAGCCTGAGTTTTTGCAGGATATATTTTTCATTCCGGAAGAGTTTTACGTGCCTTCAGTGCCTATCCGGAGCTTTGTGAAAACATATGCTCCCTTTTATCCGGCTTTTAATGCAGTACAGTTTCAGAACTATCTCAAAGAGTTTGGTATTGATGATAGCCAGACTCTGACAGAATTATCATACGGGCAAAAGAAGAAGGTATTGATTGGGTTTGGACTTGCTACGAATACCAGTGTCCTGATTATGGATGAACCAACTAATGGACTAGATATTCCTTCTAAAACCCAGTTCAGAAAGATCATTGCTTCAGCCGCTACCGAAGATCGTATCATTATTATTTCTACCCACCAGGTGCGGGATCTGGAGAGTCTGATTGATCCTATCATTATTCTGGATGGAAGTGAGATTTTACTGTATGCCAGTATTGAGCAGATCACCGAAAAGCTTTGCTTTAAAACAGTATCTAAAGTAGAGGAACCTGAGTCTGTTCTCTATTCAGAAAGTACAGTACGTGGGATTTCTTTGGTGCAGGAGAATGTGGAAGGTGAGGACAGTAAGGTGGATCTGGAACTTTTGTTTAATGCAGCACTTGCTACGAAAGAAAAGATACGACAACTGTTTGCCGACAAAGTGTCCGCTAATTTGGAGAAATAGAATGCATCTTCAACTATGTAAACGGTAATACCCAACACGCCATTCCTATGATTATTCAGACACAAAACCTGCAATTTGGCTTTAAGAAAGACCAGCCTATTATCAAGAATCTGAACCTGAATGTAGAGAAAGGTTCTATCTATGGCTTCTTAGGACCCAACGGGGCAGGCAAGACTACAACTATGCGACTTATTTTAGGATTGTTACCCAATCCTGAAAACAACATCCGGATCTTTGGAAAAACTTTATCAGACAATAGGTTAGATATATTTTCTCGGATCGGAAGCATGATAGAGATACCCTCTCTCTACGAACATCTGACAGGATGGGATAATCTGGAGATAACACGCCGCATTAAGGGCGTATCCAAAAAGCGTATTGACGAAACACTGGAACTGGTAAAACTGACTCATGCTGCCCATAAGAAAGTAAAAGCCTATTCCTTAGGAATGAAACAACGTATAGGGTTGGCAGTTGCCTTACTTTCCGAACCCGAACTACTGATTCTGGACGAACCTACCAATGGGCTAGACCCCAATGGAATGATTGAGACACGTGAATTATTGATTCGTCTCAACAAGGAAGCTGGCACTACTATTTTTCTATCAAGCCACTTGTTATCTGAGGTAGAAAAGATGGCGACCCATGTTGGAATTATTCATAAAGGGAGCATGCTGTTTCAGGGGACTATTCAGGAACTGGGAACCTTAAAATCCCGCCAAGCTATGTTATGTTTTGATACCAGCAATAACCTCAAGGCATTAGAACTATTAAATCCTCAATTTCAGGTAACGCTGAATGGCAATGGATTAAAAACTTCCTTCCAGGATAGAGAGCAGGCTGCTCATATAAACAGATTACTGGTTCAAAATGAGATAGATGTGTACCAACTGGCAGTGATGGACAACGATCTGGAAAAACTGTTTCTGCAGATTACAGAAGAATCTGCTGTATAACACCTGCTACTACAACTATGAAACTATTGCAAACAATCTAAACAGATCATTTTATGGCAACACTTGGCACTGTCTATCAAACCGAACTTATTAAATCCAAAAATACATTTGCATTGTGGCTGGCTTGTCTGGGAGCAGGGTTTATGCCCGCATTGATGTTTGTAGTATATCTAACCAAATGGGAGACTTTCGTTCCTCAGAAAGGCGCAAATTCCTGGAATCAGTTTTCTTTTGCCAATTTTCAGGGAGTGTCTTTTTTCTTCATTCCCTTTTTTGTAGTACTACTTTGCAGTCTGGTAATGAATATTGAGCACAAGTCCAATACCTGGAAATACTTGTTAACCCTTCCGGTTTCCCGATTGTCAATATATGTCAATAAGCTGTCAATCATCCTTACACTTACTGTATTGACCTATGTGTTGTTCATTGTCTTTCTACTGGCTGCTGGCGTAGTATTAGGCATACTCAGACCTAAGCTTGGTTTTCTGGATCAGACGTTGGCATTGGATGGACTGCTAAAACTAGCATTTCGGTCTTTTGTCTCAACATTAGCTATGCTGGCAATTCATTACTGGTTAAGTATCCGTCTAAAAAATATGATTGCTGCAATTGGAGTAGGGCTGATCTGTATTGTTACGGCAACTATTCTGTTTAAAAGATGGGAATATGCAATTTACTATCCCTATACCTTTACAATGTATACTATTTTTTCATCAGATAAGTCCGTTAAGGTATTGGCCTCTCATGAATTATACAGTCTAGGTTACTTTGTAGTCATCACCATTGCCGGATACATAGACTTTAGTCGGTTTTATAAAGGATAACTGTTTGCATGCACTCAAAAGGGTAGTATATACCCATACACTACAAAAATCTCATACTATGTTAAGTTTTAAAAGATTAGGATTATTACTACGAAAACACTGGATTGAAAATTACCGCATATATCTGATGGGGATGGGAATAATAGCTGGTTTTACTATTCTCATATTTCTGTTAGTCTTTTATACCGAAGATGGAAAGATTGAAGACACATTCCAGATCGGATACTATTCTGCCGGATTGTTTCTGTGTGGTACTATTTTTACCAGCTATATATTCAATGACTTCTCGCAAAAACCTAAAGGAATCCTGTTTCTAACGTTACCTGGATCATCACTGGAAAAGTTTTTGTCTTTATGGCTT